>JALUXZ010000028.1 GCA_027018935.1 Mariprofundaceae bacterium | reverse complement strand
CACGCATATGGCTTGATTTCCAGTTGAATACAGTTGCCAATAGTTTGTCGGGCTTATGAATTGTAACGAGAAATATCGAGATTCTTTGATTTTTCGCATGAATATTCGATCTTTTGTAGAGGATTATCATAAGTCCGACAGACTACTTGGTGTTGGTTTGCTTCGTGTTATATACGATGGGGCATTTAATATGCTTGCAGGTAGTGAAGTTTCCTTTTAAGGTTTGTTGGGGAATAGGAGTGATTATGCGTTTGAGACAGTTGATTATTTTGATATTGTCATTTTTTCTGTCTACGCCTGTCTTGGCGGAAGAAGAGCCTGTTGCTTCAGAGGAACCTCAAGTTATTGAAGTATCGAAGCCAGATGCCAAGCATGGCAAAGAAATTTTTACCAGTGTTTGCATTCATTGCCACAATATTACGCATGAGGTGAGTGCCGTTGGCTGTCCAGGCTTGAAAGATGTGTTAAGCCGCCATGATGAGGGCTGGTTACAACAATGGCTTGTTAGCCCTGAGGCTTTTGCTAAACAAGATAAGAAAGCAAAAGCTGTCGTTGGGGCAAATCCTTATGGCTTAATCATGCCTACGCTGCCTGAAATGCAAAATGAGAAAGACCGTAAAGATATTATTGAGTATTTAAAAACCTTAAAATAATCGTAACTATTCAGCATAGCCCCCCCCTCGCTCTTTTAAGGGACAAGGTGAATTTCCCACAAGAGAGACTCTCGTTGATGTTTTAGAAAATCACCCCTCATCCCAACCTTCTCCCCTCAATGGGAGAAGGGGCTTACAAGCATGCTGAATAGTTACTTTTTTCTTACCCTGAATAAACCAGCGGTAACCTAGATAGTTACAAATGAATCAAAATCCAGTTATAAAAAAAGCCAGTGATTGTAATGTAATCACTGGCTTTTTTAGTTTTAAGCTACCGATTAGGCTTTGAGTAGTTCTTTGAGACGCTGGTTAACCATCGCAGGGTTGGCTTTACCTTTCGAGGCTTTCATAACTTGCCCAACAAAGAAGCCAAATAACTTATCTTTACCACCACGATAAGCATCAACTTGCCCTTGATTAGCAGCCATAATCTCTAAAATCATGGTATCAATTGCACCTGTATCAGAAACTTGTTTGAGACCTTTCTCATCAATAATGACATCAGCACTTTTGCCAGACTCTAACATTGCATCGAGTACATCTTTGGCAATTTTACCGGAAATGGTGTTATCGCCCATACGATCCATCAGTTTGCCAAATTCATCGGGTGAGACTGGTGAATCTTCGATGTTTTTATTCAGCTCTTTTAAGCGACCAAGTAGCTCATTCGCCATCCAGTTCGCACAGCGTTTGGGGTCAGCAGGGTGTGCTGCAACCAATGCTTCATACCAATCGGATAGATTGCGAGTTTGGGTAAGTACATCAGCATCATAAGCAGATAAACCAAATTCAGCTTCAAAACGTGCACGCAATTGATGTGGAAGCTCTGGCATGCCAGCTTTGATATTATCCACTTCAAGCTGAGATACGCGCAATGGTGGTAAATCTGGTTCTGGGAAGTAGCGGTAATCATTGGCTTCTTCTTTACTACGCATGGAGCGTGACTCGCTCTTCACTGAATCCCATAAGCGAGATTCTTGAACCACTTCGCCGCCATCTTCAATCACTTCAATTTGGCGCATGACTTCATAATCAATGGCTTGTTTGATAAAGCGGAATGAGTTCATGTTTTTCATTTCAGTACGTGTACCAAACTCATCACCAGGATGACGTACAGAAACATTGGCATCACAACGGAACTGACCTTTTTCCATGTCAGCACCAGAAACACCCAAGAAACGAATCAATTGATGTAGGTTCTTTAGATAGGCAATGGCTTCATCGGCAGAGCGCATATCTGGTTCGGAAACAATTTCCATCAGTGGAATGCCAGAACGATTTAAATCAATATGAGAAACTGCTTCCAAGCCTTCATGCATGGATTTACCAGCATCTTCTTCCATATGAATGCGGGTAATACCAATACGGCGATCACCACGACTTTTGGTGGTAATGTCCATATGCCCGTGTTCAACCAAAGGAATGGTAAACTGGGAAATCTGATAACCCTTTGGTAAATCAGGATAAAAATAATTCTTACGATCAAATTTCGACTCTAAATTGATTTGAGCATCAATCGCTAAACCCGTTAAAATCGTCTTATCAACAGCCAATGTATTCAAGACAGGTAATTGACCAGGCATACCCAAACAAACGGGGCAAGTTTGGGTGTTCGGTTCTGCACCAAATGCTGTTGAGCAACCGCAAAATGCTTTGGTGTTGGTATTGATTTGGCAATGGACTTCCAGTCCGATGACTACTTCCCAGCTCATGCTTCACCTCCGAATGATTGCGGTGCTTTGGTATGCCAATCAGTTGTACTTTCATAGGCAGATGCAGCACCAAGCAACACATCTTCGCGCCAAGCGGGCGCAATCCATTGCAAGCCAACAGGTAAATCATCAGCAAAACCACATGGTTGTGATAAGCCTGGTAGACCAGCTAAATTCACCGCAATGGTGTAAATATCTGATAAATACATGGTGAGTGGATCATCTGTTTTTTCACCCAGCTTAAAGGCGGTGACGGGGCTGGTTGGTGTAGCGATAATATCCACGTTTTCAAATGCTGTGATAAAATCTTGCTGAATCATGGTGCGCACTTGTTGCGCTTTTAAATAATAGGCATCGTAATAACCAGAAGATAAGGCAAACGCCCCAGTTAAAATACGACGTTTCACTTCAGCACCAAAACCTTCATCGCGTGAACGGGTATACATATCCAATAAATCTTCAGGGTTTTCACAGCGATGACCAAAACGAACACTGTCATAACGTGATAAATTCGCAGAAGCCTCGGATGGTGCAATTACATAATACGCAGCTACGGCAAGTTCGGTATTTGGTAGAGAAATATCAACCAATTCTGCACCCAAAGCTTGGCATTGTTTTAATGCGGCTTCGACGGAGGCTCGAACTTCTGTATCCATGCCTTCAACAAAATATTCTTTGGGAACACCAATGCGCAAGCCTTTCATATCTTTTTTATCACATGCAGCAAGCCAGTCGAGTTCAGGAGCATCGGCAACCGATGTTGCATCGCCTGAATCATGCCCTGAAATGACCGATGTAATCATAGCGGCATCTTTGACCGTACGCGTCATAGGTCCTGCTTGATCCAAAGAGGATGCAAAGGCGATAATACCACGACGAGAAACACGACCATAGGTTGGTTTCAAGCCTGTAATGCCCGTTAATGATGCTGGCTGACGAATGGAGCCACCTGTATCTGTACCCAATGCGGCAGGTGTAAGTGCAGCGGCAACAGCCGATGCAGAACCACCAGAAGATCCACCAGGAATATAATCGGTGTTCCAAGGGTTGCGACAAGGGCCAAATGCCGAAGTTTCATTCGATGAACCCATTGCGAACTCATCCATATTAGTTTTTCCAACCAGTACAGCACCAGCTTCTTTAAGCTTGGTAATCACATGTGCATCGTAAGGGGCATGGAAATCTTTCAAAATATTTGAGCAGCATTGGGTAGGTCCGTTTTGTGTGCAGAAAATATCTTTGACTGCAATTGGTAAGCCTTCAAGTGCCCGGGCACCATGTTCAGCACGGTATTTGTCTGATGCTTCGGCTTGAGCCATTACATGGGCAGGGTCGATATGCACAAATGCATTGAGTGCATCATTGTGTGCGGCAATGCGATCTAAATATAACTGGGCAACTTCGACAGCGGTGGTTTCACCGTTATCTAAGCGTGTTTGGATATGGGATAAAGAGCTAAATGGCATTATTCGATCACCTTTGGTACAACATAAAGTCCAGATTCTGTTTTCGGTGCGACAGCCTGCAATGCATCACGGCGATTGCCGTTGGTCACCACATTGGCACGCAATGGCATGGCTGCATCATGTGGATGTGCAGTGGGCGCAATACCATCGGTATTCACCGCAGCAAGTTGATCCACATAACCAAGAATTTTGTTAAGCTGCGGGGTGAGTTCGCTGGCTTCGTCATCAGTGAGACGAATACGAGCGAGCATCGCGACTTTTTGAACATCAATATCCATGTTCTGACACCTCTAAATAAATTCTACGCTGATAACACAGCGGCGCGAAGCATAGACTTAACTACAAGCTATCTCCAGTAGTGAAGTGCTTTGAGCTAAGGGAGTATAAATAGTTATGAAAAAGCCCGAGTGATAGTGTTTTATGGTCTCCTGCTATAGAATCGTAATAGAGATAGCTGTGGTGAACGTGCAGGGTCAATATCGACTGGGTAATTACCTGAAAAGCATGCATCACAATGATTGCTCTGTGGTTTTCCTACTGCACGGTACATGCCTTCAAAAGATACAAATGCCAATGAATCAGCATTAATCGCCTTACACATCTCATCCAAATCCATCTTGTTTGCCATCAATTCTTCGGCATTGGGTGTATCGACACCATAAAAACATGAGTGTTTGGTAGGTGGGCTAGAAATACGCATATGTACTTCTTTGGCACCCGCAGCTCGTACCATTTCGACAATTTTCCGACTGGTTGTGCCGCGCACAATCGAATCATCAACCAATACGACACGTTTGCCTTCAATCATGTGGCGGTTGGCATTAAGTTTTAGTTTAACTCCAAAATTTCGAATGGATTGTTGAGGCTCAATAAAGGTGCGTCCAATATAATGATTGCGAATCAGACCAAGCTGAAAGGTAATACCCGTTGCTTCGGCATACCCCATAGCTGGGGGCACGCCAGAATCGGGAACAGGGATAATCAGATCCGCTTCAACGGCTGATTCTTTACCCAGTTCCACGCCTATTTTATAGCGGGCATCATAAACATTAACACCCTCTAGCGTGGAATCAGGGCGGGCAAAATAAACATATTCAAAAACGCAAAATTTAGGGTCTGTCGAATCGAAAGGAAATAGACTTTCAACCTTATTGCCCTCAATAACAATCATTTCACCAGCTTTAACATCGCGCACATATTCGGCACCAACCAAATCAAAGGCACATGTTTCAGATGCTAGTACCCATGAATCACCAAGCTTGCCCAAGACCAGTGGGCGAATGCCATTGCGATCGCGCACACCAACCATGCGCTCTTCAACCAATACCAATAATGAAAAGCCACCTGTTAAACGGTTTACTGCCTCAGCAACACGATCTCGCATGCGAGGTTGTTTGCTCTTAGCAACCAAATGAATCAATACTTCGGTATCAGAAGTGGATTGGAAAATAGAGCCGTCTTGTTCAAGTTCTTTGCGCAGTTCGGGGGCGTTTACAATATTGCCATTATGGCACATAGCAATGCCACCATGGGCATATTCAAAGGAGAACGGCTGACAATTGCGTAAACCTGATTCGCCTGATGTGGAATAGCGGACATGACCAATAGCGGCGCTGCCTTGTAGTTGTTTAATATCAGACTTTTGAAATACATCTGCCACCAAACCCATGCCACGATGACTATTAAAGCTGTGTCCATCGGTGGTGACAATACCTGCTGATTCTTGCCCGCGATGCTGTTGTGCGTACAAACCTAAATAGGTTTGATTGGCAGCCTCTGGATGATCTGAAATACCGAACACCCCGCATTCATCACGGAAGTGGTCGTAGTCGTCAGGAAGAGCATTCATGTCTGGCCTCATTGGAGTTGTTGTTGGATAATAGATTTTAGGGCTTGTTTATCCCCAATTGGTATATCTTTGAGTATGGTTTTGGTGGTTGTGTTTTGATGTTTCGGTGCTGCGATGCTTGCCTTACCCTGCCTCGAAAAAGGGTAACCTTCAGGAATAGCCTGACCCAACAAATCAGCGGCTTGAATAGCGTAAGGTGTTAACAGGCTCTTTTTTGCCCATGTTTGATCGGGCTTGGTATAAGAGGTGTAAATCAGGAATGCTAGGGCGATAAGCAATACACCACGGGCAATACCAAAAAGCATGCCCAGTGTACGATCAGTTGCAGTAAGATCTGCCATGTCAACGAGTTTGCGAATAAGTGCGCCGATAAGTCCAACAGCAATCATAATGACGACAAAAATCATGACAAAACCAGCAATATCTGATGTTGTGCTATTGGGAATCCATTGTCCTAGAAAGTCACCTGCTGCTCCAGATGTGCGACTGGCAATAAGAAACGCTGCAACCAGACCGATAAGGGAGATGATTTCACGAATAAAGCCTCGCCACAATGAAAGCACCATGGATAATCCAACAATGCCGATTAGGATATAATCAAAATAGTTCACAGAAGCCGCCTATATTTGCACATAACAAAGTTCGCCGTGTTGAGTGAAAGTGCTTGGGTGCATAAATAAAAACCTTTTCATTTAGTGTAAAGCCATTTGTGCTGCACCAGAGAGATGTTTAACGGGAATGAACTCAGGTGCAGTCGCTGTGTCGCGAAGCGTAGCAGCAAGATTGGCTTCCTGCACTCTTGTATGATTTTCATGCGGCATCAGCATTTGTGTGAAGCCCAAATTAGCAGCCTCTTTAGCACGATTTTCAGGGTTGCCAACGGGTCTGATTTCGCCTGTTAATCCAATTTCTCCAAACACTGCCATATTGTGTGGCAAAGGCTTTTCTTGGTAAGCGGAAAGGATTGCTAAGAGCACAGCAAGATCAGCAGCAGGTTCAGAAATCTTTGCGCCACCTGCAACATTAACATACACATCATGCCCCGAGAGGGGGATGCCAATGCGCCGCTCTAGCACCGCAGTCAGCATAGCAATGCGATTAATATCAAGACCAACGGACGAGCGTTTGGGTGTGGCATAGACGGTCGGGGCAACCAAAGCTTGCACTTCTACAAGCAAAGGGCGTGTGCCCTCCATACATGCTAAAACAACAGAGCCTGGAATATCTGCGGCACGCTCGGATAAAAATAGACGTGAAGCATCGCGAATACCGATAAGTCCAGCATCCGACATTTCAAACACACCAATTTCACCTGCAGGACCGAAACGATTTTTTACAGCGCGTAAAATACGGTGGGCATGACCGCGATCACCTTCAAAATAAAGTACCGCATCGACCATGTGTTCTAACACGCGCGGTCCTGCTAAAGCACCATCCTTGGTGACATGCCCGACCAAAATAAGAGCGTGCCCTTGTTGTTTGCAATTTTGAATCAAAGCTGATGCACAGTCGCGCACTTGCGACACCGTGCCCGGTGCGCTGGTTAAAAGGTTGCTAACAGTGGTTTGAATAGAGTCGACAATCACGGCAATGGGTTTGATGTCGGCAATGGTAGCAAGCATGGATTCAAGCTCACATGCTGAGACCAATTGTAGTTTTGGGTGTAGTGCTTTGATGCGCTCGCCGCGTAAACGCACTTGCTGAGTGGATTCTTCGCCTGTGATATAAAGCACGGTGCCTTGTGCTGATAATTTAGCGGCGGCTTGTAACAAGATGGTCGATTTTCCTATGCCAGGGTCACCACCAATTAAAATAGCCGAGCCTGGCACGATACCACCGCCCAAAACACGATCCAACTCTTCAATATCGGTGGAGCGACGCGGGTTTTCTTCTGTGGAAATATCTGTGATAGATGTGGTGTTTAAAGCTTTGCCTTTTTTGCCAACACGCGGATTGCTTTCAATCACTTGCTCGCTGATGCAATTCCAACCATGGCAATCAAGGCATTGCCCTGCCCATTTGCGGTGTTCTGCACCACAGCTTTGACATACAAATAATGATTTAGCCATGGCGGGAAGCTAACAGAGATTGAGCGAGTTTGTCATGGTGCAGCTTTGTATGATGATGCATTTCTTTGATTGATGTGCTGGGCACCTCGAAAAACCTCGGCACTTCGCCAAACTTGTGCTTTTCACCCCTAGCTGCGTTGAATAAAATGGGTAATAGCGATGCTATTACTCATTTTATTGCGCCTTGCTATGAACGAAAATCAACGTCGTTTAACTCGTGCGAGGTTTTTCGAGGTGCCCTGCTGTGCTTGTTCGAATTGCTTGGTAGCGGTATTGAGCTCTGGCAGTGCCCAATCAATGACTGCTTTGCCGTGTTGTTTTAAATATGTGTTGGAGCGAGAGAAGTATCGCCCTCCAAAAAAACCTCTATAGACGGATAACGGTGAGGGATGTGGTGCAGTGATAACGAGATGTTTACGGTTATCAATATTAGCGCCTTTTTTTTGCGCATAACTTCCCCAGAGTATAAATACAGTGTGTTCGGTATGTTGATTGATCTGAGTGATGATAGCGTCTGTGAAATGCTCCCAACCCTTGTTTTGGTGCGAGCCAGCACAAGATTTCTCGACTGTTAACACGCTATTGAGCAGTAAAACACCTTGTTGTGCCCAGTGTATGAGGCAGCCGTGTTCAGCAGGTGGAATATTCAGGTCTGTTTGTAATTCTTTGTAAATATTTAACAGGGATGGTGGTATTTTGGTGTTTGGGGGCACGGAGAAGCACAAACCATGGGCTTGGTTTTCGCCGTGGTATGGGTCTTGACCGAGAATGACGACTTTCACTTGATTAAAAGGGGTTGTGTTGAGTGCTGCAAACCATTGTTTTGCAGGTGGGTAAATAGTTTTTTTACACTGCTTTTCGCGCTGTAAAAAAGAGCGTAGTGTTAACATATAGTCTTGTGAAAACTCGTGAATCAATCGTTGTTTCCATGAAGCTTCTATGTTGATGTGCGTATTCATATCAAAGCACTCCCAATTTTAGCGTAGTGTGGTGTTATCTATATGCAAAGTCTAGGAAGTTTGAAAGGGTGTTGATGCTTGATACACTGGCTTTTCAGTGTGAATATTGGAGATATTTTGCAGGGAAAGGACTATAAGGGTATGCTGCGCCGCCTTTTGGTTCTTGATAGGAATAAGAATTGCTAAAAGGCAATGATTTTGGAGGCTTTCGCAATGATAGCGCGTACATACTGTGGTGATTTTCGTAGCAAACATCTTAGACAACAGGTTCGACTTAATGGTTGGGTTGAGACCAATCGCGATCATGGGGGAGTCATCTTTTTGGATGTGCGTGACCGCTCTGGTATTGTGCAAGTAGTTGCGCATCCAGATACACCTGAAATGCATGCTTTGGCGCATTCTATGCGCCAGCAGAATGTCATTGAAGTGATTGGTGAAGTGATTCCTAGAGATGAAGATGCGGTGAATCCAAAGCTTCCTACAGGTGAAATTGAAATTAAAATTTCACAACTTACACTGCTTAATCGTGCTGAAACACCGCCGTTTGCTATTGAAGATGATTGCAATACAGGTGAGCAGCACCGCCTTGAATACCGTTATTTGGATTTGCGTCGTCCTGTGATGCAAAAAAACCTCGTATTGCGTCATAAGGTTACCCATGCAGCACGCAACTATTTGGATAGCCAAGATTTCTTGGATGTTGAAACACCTATTCTGAATAAATCAACACCAGAAGGTGCGCGCGATTATTTGGTTCCTTCACGTGTATATCCCGGCTCATTTTATGCGCTGCCACAAAGCCCGCAGCTCTTTAAGCAGCTATTGATGGTGGCAGGTGTGGATAGGTATTATCAAATTGCGCGTTGTTTCCGTGATGAAGATTTGCGTGCGGATCGTCAGCCTGAATTTACACAGGTCGATTTGGAAATGTCTTTTGTCAATCAAGATGACATCATGGCTGTAGCAGAAGGTTTGATTTCTTCGATGTTTGAAGCAGGTATGGGCAAAGCACCCGATGCACCTTTTCCTCGTATGACCTATGCTGATGCGATGGATAAATATGGTTTGGATCGCCCTGATGTACGTTTTGGGTTGGAACATATTGATGTTACCGACTTAATGAAATCGGTGGATTTCAAAGTGTTTAGTGGCCCTGCCAACAATGGTGGTTTGGTGAAAGTGATTCGTGTGCCAGATGGTTGTGCGCAATTGAGTCGTAAGAAAATTGATAATTATACCAAGTTTGTATCCATCTATGGTGCCAAAGGCTTGGCTTATATCAAAGTGAACGATAAAGATGATATTCCTGCGGGCTTGCAATCACCGATTGTGAAGAACTTATCTGAAGATGTGTTGAAAGCATTGCTAGAGAAGACACAAGCTGAAAATGGTGATTTGTTGTTTTTTGGAGCCGATACAAAAGATGTGGTAAACAATGCTTTGGGTTACTTGCGTGTGGAATTGGGTAAAGATTTGGGCTTATTTGATGTGAAGTCGAATCAATTTGTCTGGGTAGTAGATTTCCCAATGTTTGAATGGGATGCCGAGAATAAACGTCCACAAGCCTTGCATCATCCGTTTACAGCTCCTTATCCAGAAGATTTGGATAAGCTTGAAACAGCACCACTTGAAATGCGTTCGCAAGCTTATGATTTGGTCTGGAATGGTACAGAAATCGGTGGTGGTTCTATTCGTATTCATGATGCGGAAGTGCAATCGCGTGTGTTGAAAGCACTTAATATTTCTGATGAAGAAGCCAATGATAAATTTGGATTCCTATTGAATGCCTTGAAATACGGTGCACCACCGCATGGTGGTTTGGCATTTGGCTTGGATCGCGTGGTAAGTTTGATGGTCAATGCAGAGTCTATCCGTGATGTTATTGCCTTTCCGAAGACGCAGCGTGCGGCAGATCCAATGGCATCTTCGCCTTCTGAAGTGGGTGATATGCAGTGGAAAGAATTGGGTTTACGCAAACGTCGCACAGTGGCAGAGGCAACATCTGATTGACAGCAATCAAAATGAGGGTAATGCTTAAGCTATGATGAAGCGTATATGGATGTTTGCCTGCCTTTTCACACTGGCTGCCTGTGTGGTAAAGCCACCTGTGCAAGAAATGGCGGAGGCTCGTTCGGCAGTGAAAGCTGCACAACAGGTTTCTGATTTTACGCCTAAGTCTACGACTTATTTAAAAAGTGCAGAAAAGGCTTTAAAACAAGCTTCTGAGGCTATTGAGCAGAAAAAATACGCGCGAGCGCGTTTAAAAGCCCAAGAAGCCAAGGAAAAAGCACAAAAAGCTGCGAAAATTTCACAAAAAGACCATTGATGAGACATGACGAACAAGTATTTTTGCGTAAAGTAGGTGTGTTGGCGCTATTGCTGTCTGATATAGCGATAGTTTAAAGTTCTAATTCTAAGAAAACTGAAAAAAGAGGCTTCTTATGGCATTCGATAAAATAACACTTCCTGAATCGGGCGAAAAAATAACGATGGGGGATGACGGCGCATTGAATGTGCCGAATGAACCTATTGTAGCTTTCATTGAAGGTGATGGTATTGGCTCTGATATTTGGGCTGCAACTCAGAATATCTTGGATAAAGCAGTTGAGAAAGCTTATGGCGATGAGCGTAAGTTGGCTTGGATGGAAGTGTTTGCAGGCGAAAAAGCTTGGAATTTATATGGGCAAGGCGATGAGGCTTGGTTGCCTGATGAAACTTTAGCCGCATTCAATGAATATTTAATTGGCTTGAAAGGTCCGCTGACTACGCCGATTGGTGAAGGTTTTACCTCGCTCAATGTGGCATTGCGTCAAAAGTTGGATTTGTATACATGTCTTCGTCCTGTGAAATATTTTAAAGGTGTACCCTCACCAGTGAAACGTCCGCAAGACGTTGATATGGCAATTTTTCGTGAAAATTCAGAAGATATTTATGCGGGTATTGAATGGGCTGCTGGCTCGGAGGATGTAAAGAAAGTCATTCAATTCCTGCAAGATGAAATGGGTGTGAGCAAAATTCGTTTCCCTGAAACATCGGGCATTGGTATAAAACCTGTTTCCAGTGAAGGTACGAAACGTTTGGTGCGTGCGGCGATTCAATATGCCATTGATAACGAACAAAAATCTGTCACCTTGGTTCATAAGGGCAACATTATGAAATACACCGAAGGCGGCTTTCGCAACTGGGGTTACGAGGTTGCCAAAGAAGAGTTTGGTGCAGTAGAAATCGGCGATGGTCCTTGGTGTGAGTTGCCAGATGGCATTGTGATTAAAGATTGTATTGCAGATATTGCTTTGCAACAGGTGTTAACACGTGCCAAAGAATTTGATGTGATTGCGACACTCAACCTCAATGGTGATTATTTATCGGATGCACTGGCGGCACAAGTGGGCGGTATTGGTATTGCGCCAGGTGCAAATATTAACTATTTGACTGGGCATGCGATTTTTGAAGCAACGCATGGTACAGCACCCAAGTATGCTGGGAAAAATATGGTGAACCCTTCTTCGATGACGCTTTCTGGTTCCATGATGTTGCGTTATATGGGTTGGGATGAAGCCGCAGATTTGGTGGAAAAAGGCATTACAGGCGCAATCCAAGCCAAGACGGTGACCTATGATTTTGAACGTTTGATGGAAGATGCGGTGAAGCTATCAACGTCTGAGTTTGCTGATGCAGTGATTGATCATATGGATGACGCAGCGATTAGCGGTGAAGAAGCAGACCAATATGATGAACTGGCAGCGAAGTTTAAAGAATTGTTTGAGTCAGGGGCTGAAAAAACCTCTGAAGTAGCACATGCAGCTATGGAAAAAGCCCGTGAACAGCTGACCCATGCGGGTGCATTTACCGAAGAGCAAGGTCAAAAGCTAAAAGGTTTTCTTGAGCGAGACTTTGGGCATATTGCCACAAATATTCGTGATGAAGCGAAGGTTAAGCTGAATCCAGCCCGTTTAGGGCATGGAGCTTTGGCTTCGATTTCGTCGTTGTTGCAGGCGGCAGGTACTGCATTATCAGGTGTCGCAGCTAAGACTGGAGCGTCGTTATCTTGTCGATCTGGTGAGATTACAAGTGCAGGAACCTTAACCTGTAAAGATTGCGGGCATTCTATGCATTTTAAAAAGACAGGGCGTATCCCCCCATGTCCGAAGTGTCATAAAACTGATTTTACCAAAGGTTACTAATACTGGCAGTCTTTTTGCTTATGAATAAGCATGTTTTTTACAAGCATTAAGGCACAAATACTAATCATCATTCTATCTATGGGGCTTGTATCCATCGTTGGTTTTGGAGAACTCTCTGTATTAAATGATAATCAACATTATACAGTCATGCTTTGTTTTGCGCTGAACATTGTTTTGGCGGCTTTATTGGCAACGCTTTTGTTTAAGCGCATCCTCTATCCTATTCGTCAATTGATGCATATGGCGGATGACTTTAAAGATGGCATTTTGCATGAGAAACTTGAATTTAATAAAAAAGATGAACTTAATACGCTTGGTCGCCACTTTATTGAAATGACTGAAAGTGTTGAATTATTAAATAAGGATTTAATAGAACGAGGTAAATTAAATCACGCTTACGGTTCTGTGGTTGCTATGTTGTCGGCATCCAATGATAGGGCGATGGCACTTTCTGAAGTGCTTGCAGTGATTAATATACATCTTCCAGTGTTTGCAGGGGCTGTATGCTTGCATGGGTTAGACGGGAAAGAACTTTTTTTGACCGCAGAGCATGGCATGAGTGATGATGCCAGTGCACAAAAAATATTTTTAAAATATATATCGAAAGAGTTAGAATTATTGGGGCATATGATGAGTTTGAAATACTTATCAGAGGCTAATTTTTTGTTGGATGGGGAAACAAAAGCTATGCTTCCTGAGTGTGTGGTGATGTTTCCGATGTTTTATAGACAAGAAAAATTGGGTGCTTTGGTATTAGCTCTGGATCAAGAGCTAAGCCAATCACAGTTGGACTTTTTGCAAAAAATAGCGGGTGATATGGCGATTGCAGTCAAGGATATTTCACGTTTTGAGCAGTTGGAAATGCTAAACTCTGAGCTTGAAAAACATCGAGAACAGCTGCAACAAGAACGTGATGATGCAGTGGAAGATTCCATTACAGATGGTTTAACGCAAATTTATAACCGTGGGTATTTTGATTTAAGTCGAAAAGGTTTTGTTTTGCATGCGCGAAGAAATTATGAGTCGCTCTCGCTATTACTCATCGACATTGACCTTTTTAAAGCAGTTAATGATACCTATGGGCATCCTTGTGGAGATGAGGTCTTGATTCGTGTTGCACAAGTGATGAAGAAAAGTTTAAGAGAAACGGATTTTGTGGCGCGTTATGGTGGCGAAGAATTTATTTGCGTACTGCCACATGCCAATATATTGCAAGCACGTCAGGCTGCTGATAAATTGCGCGTTGCGATTGCTTCAGAATGCTTTGATGAGATGGATGGTAAATCCATTACCATTAGTATTGGTTTGAGTGCGTTAAGAGATGATGATTTGGATGTTCAAACGATGCTTGAGCGAGCAGATAAGGCTTTATATCGTGCTAAAGAGACAGGTCGTAACTGTGTTGTATGCGATGAGGACATGAGCGAATTATAGCGTTTCTAGCAGTTTTTTTGTTTTCAGCTCAAATTCCTCCACCATCAGTAACGCGATCACCTGCAAATACAGCCGTTGTTAAATATTTTTCGCCGCCATCAGGGAATATGGCAATAATTTCACCAGCCTCGCCTTTTTTAGCCAAACTCTCCCCAACTTTTAATGCTGCAGCCAAGGCACAACCACAAGATTGCCCACATAAAATACCTTCTTCAGTGGCAAGTCGTTGGGTGAGGTCATAGGCTTCATCGGTATTGATGCCGATTTTTGTATCGTGTACAGAAGCATCATAAATACCAGGCACAATACTCGATTCGATGTGCTTGAGTCCTTCAATGCCATGAAAAGGTGAATCGGGTTCTGCTGCAATAATTTGAATATCTGGGTTGGTCTTTTTCAAAAAACGCCCTGTGCCAACCAATGTGCCCGATGTACCGAGTGAGGCAATAAAATGGGTAACCTTGCCATGGCTATCGCGCCAAATTTCAGGACCTGTACTCTCTTCGTGTGCCAATGGATTGGCTGGGTTGTTGTATTGATCGGGTTTAAAATAACGCTCGCGATCATCCTCATAAATACGACGTGCTTCTATAATTGCACCATCGGAACCCTCTAATGGATCAGAGAAAATTAAATCAGCACCATAAGCACGACAAATACGTTTACGCTCATCTGAGACATTGCCAGGCATCACCAAGCGGACTTTGTATTGCAATGCAGCACCAATCATTGCCAATGCGATACCTGTGTTACCTGATGTGGAATCCAAAATGGTTTTATCGTGGGTTAGTGAGCCATTAGCAATGCCATCTTGAATCATGCGCAGGGCAGGGCGATCTTTTACGGAACCACCAGGGTTGAAACGTTCTAATTTGGCGTAAATATGAATATTGTCGGGAAGATGTTTGGGAATGTTTTTTAGCTCCACCATGGGGGTATTGCCAATTAAATCGAGAATGCTTGCCAAGGGAACGTCCTTTCAACTTTTAATATGGCGTATATTGGTGGATTTAGGCGCGGCTGCCAAGTTGTTGGACAATGGACTGGGTCGAGGCATCGTATGGGAATGACCATGTAGCATCTTTTTGCAGAAGAAAACTGCGTAGTGTTTGAGCTGATATGCCAGCCTCACGCAGGCTTTTTATGGTCGTGCTATGATTGCGTTTGGCAAGACGTTTGCCCTGTATATCAAGAATCAAACGATGGTGTTGATAGGTGGGTGAAGGAAGTTTTAGCAGGGCTTGTAACAAGCGGTGAATGGCTGTGCTGCTTTGTAAATCTTCACCGCGTATGACATCAGTGATGCCTTGTAGAGCATCGTCTACAACCACCGCGAGGTGGTAGCTGATGCCAATATCTTTACGGGCAATCACCATATCACCCAGCGCTTCGGGCTGAACATGATGTTGCTTACCTTGTTCATCCAGCCAATATATAGGTTTGGGTAATACCTCAGATGATTTTTTTACATCCAAGCGCCACGCAAAGGCTTCATGTTGCATGCGTTGTTGCCGCTCTGAGATGAGAATATTACGACAAATGCCAGGGTATGCATCGTGCATATCCTCCTCATGCGGGGCAAGACCCATCAATTTTATTTCTTGTTGAATATGTTTGCGTGTGCAAAAGCAGGGGTAAATAAGCTCACGCTCTTGAAGCTGCATGAGAGCTTCTTGGTAGCATGCTAGGTGCTTGCTTTGCTGACGAATTTCGCCATGCCAAGTAATGTCTAGCCATTGTAAATCTTCGATAATGGACTGGGTATATTCAGAGCGGCAACGGGTAAAATCAATATCTTCAATACGTAATAATAACGCAGCCTTATTGGATAATGCCCATTGCTGGCATTGTAGCGCAGCAAAAGCATTTCCGACATGCATCAGCCCTGTTGGGCTAGGGGCAAAGCGTGTGCGTTTGATGGGTATGAACAAGATTAACCGTTTTCAGTTTTCTTTTGTAGATTAACCATACTGTTATCGGTTGTCGGAGGAGCGATAAGGGTTTGACCTTCTTGAATGCGTTCAGGGCGTAATAGCATGGCGATTTCATCACCTGCCTGTAAGCGTAAATCATCATCTGGGATAAGGGAGAGCCCATCACGATGAACGGCCAAAGGCTGAATACCATGAGGGATGCGTGCATCACCCATGCGACAGCCATTGAGGGAAGAATCTTCTTCAATATGCTGACTTTCATGCACTAGGCGTTTGCGAAATGCCTGATCTTGCCAATAGGTTGCAGTGTATGGTTTGGCAAATAAGCGTTTGGCTTGTAAGCGGTGAATAAGTCGCTGGTGTTTATCTTCGCTATCTTCTTGTAGTGCAACATAGACTTCAGGAACATGGAACTGATCTTTTGCCAAAGATGCAATGAGTAGATTATGATCGGATGAGCCTGTCATGACCAATACAGCACTAACCTCTTCAGCATGTACAATTTCTAGGTATAGAGGGTCGAGCGCATTACCTCGCACAGCTGTGAAGCCTGCATGTTTGAGATTGTTTACAACTTCACCATTAAGATCTAAAAAGCGCACTTCACGGTCATTGCATAATGCCCGCCCGAGCTCTGCTCCCATTTGCCCGCCACCAATAATCAAAATAGTACGGTCACTACCACCATCAACCTGTAGCCACTGGCTTAAAGGTCTAGCAATAAAGCCATAAACAAAAACTGAAATGATAATAATGATAAATACCAGAGCGACCAATAAATCTGTTTGCCTTGAGCCTGCTTCGTGCAATACAAGGGCAAACAATGATGTAATCGCAGCAACGACCACACCGCGTGGAGCCATCATGGCAAGAAAATTAATTTGTGCAGATGTTAGCTTGGAGCCGATGCCTGAACCCCAAGCCGATAAAGGTCGGGCAATAAGCGCAAGTAAGAGAAAAATAACACATCCTTGCCACAGGTAAGCATTTAAAAGTGAAAGATCTAAGTTGGCTGCCAATAATACAAATAATACGGATATGATGAGAATCGACAAACTTCCTTTGAAGTGACGAAGGCGTTGGAAATCGGGTATTTTCATGCGCTGTAAGGTTGTCCCAGCCATAAGTACTGCCATCAGTCCAGCCTGTTCACTCAAGCTGTTGGCAAGCAGATAGATGCCCCAAGAGCATGCCAGTGTGAAGATGGTTCGCATTTCAAGGTTGTGTGAAATATTAAAATGTAAGGCTCGAGCAATCAGCCATCCACCTGCAATACCGATAAATGTGCCTACGCCAAGCTTGATGAGAATATCTTGGAATGTTGACCATGCATTGGCATCGGGCAACAAAGTGAGCTGTAACATAACAATAGCCAGGATTGCACCGACAGCATCGACAAGCATGGCTTCACTGCTGAGGATGTGACTGATTTCACGGTCCAAACGTACTTGGCGAATAATGGGGGTAATAACAGTTGGACCGCCAATAGAAATAATCGCGCCAAACAATAGAGATAATGACCAATCTAAGCCGGTTAAATAATGCGCTGCAAGCCCGCCAACAAGCATGGTAAGAATCGGTCCAAGTATAACAAGTCTGCCAACGACACTACGATGTTCATTTAGAGCCTTAAGATTGAGGTTCATGCCGCCTTCAAACAGAATAATTGCTAATCCGAGTTCAACCAACGTATGCAAAGCTGGTTCAATACTTTCGGTTTGTAATAAATGGAGTCCGAAAGGTCCTAAGCCCATACCCGCTAGCAACCAAAGAAAGATAGGCGGTAGCCGCATGCGCTCGGAGGCTAATTGTGCAGATACGGCAATGAGTACGGCAATAACAAAGACTGCAGTTGGGTCGTTATAACTATTCATAGACTGGTGATTTTCTTAGATAACATGATGCAAGCTTGTCAGTTTGATAAGGTAGGGGCAAGTGGTGATTAGGCGTTGACAGAAGTTGAATCATCGTTATGGTTCGCCGCTCATTTTTGACTGTTCCGTACAGTTAAGTACGGTGACAAGGGGTAACAACAGTGGCTAATCATGTATCATCATTGAAGCGTGCGCGTCAGGATCTTAAAAAGCGCGCATTAAATCGTTCGCAACGTTCTACGATGCGTACAGCAGTGAAAAAATTAGAAGCAGCAATTGCAGCAGGCGATAAAGATGCAGCAAATGTAGCCTTGAAATCAGCAGTGTCTTTGATTGACCGTGCTGGTGGCAAAGGTTTGATTCATGCGCGTCAGGCATCACGTCGTGTATCGCGTTTGAATTCACATGTGAAGGCAATGGCTTAAGCTTAAAACGCATATTTTAAAGGCTCGTCTAACTTGAGGTTAGGCGAGCCTTTTCTTTTTTAATTTTGTAACTATTCATCACCAGCGATTTTACCGACACCTCCCTTGGTCTCGAACAAATCAGCGGCAATCTGAATAGCGATGCAAGTCGCGTTGCAACGCCCAAACGAATGAATAACAAAATGCAATATTTATGCATTCTGTTATTCAAGAGATACGAACCAATTTATAACGATGCTGAGTCGTTCCGATGTTTTTTATACAATGAACTTCAAAACCAGCCGTTTTCTTTAAATGATAGCACTTCTTTTCCTGCTACCAAAAAATGATCCAACAATTTAATATCTAGCGGTAGGCAGGCTTCTTCCATGCGTTTGGTTAGCGCAATATCTTCATCGCTGGCATGGGCTGTGCCTCCGGGGTGGTTGTGAAATAAAATCATGCCTTTGGCATCCAATTCTAAGGCTCGTTTCATTAAATTTCTTGGGTAAACCACGGCTCGATCAACGGTGCCTTCAAACATCACTTGCGTAGCAATATGCCGATGTTGTTGATCGGTAAAGATTGCTCCAAAACATTCCATGCCACGCCCTTGCACCAATAATCGCAAATGTTCTTTGACTTTATTCGGACGATCAAAAACAGATTTTCCAGGTAAATCAGATGCCAAATAGCGCACCTCAACTTGGCGTATTAAGGTTAGAAATATAGCTCCTTTCTCCCCCATACCTTTGATTTGTTTTAATTCAGATACAGGCGCATCAAATACACCTGCAAGTGTACCAAAAGTCTTTAAAATGCTCTTTGCAATGGGTTTTACATCCACACGCGGAATGGCATAGGTGAGCAATAGCTCTAGTATTTCATAATCATGAAACCCGTCAAAGCCAGATTCGGCAAACCGTAGTCTTAAGCGTTCTCGATGCCCTTGCACACTTTTATCCACCATGATGCAACCTCTCAAGCCACAGCGTGACATAAAGCTTCAAGTTCGACTACAGGGAGGTGCTGATTAACTCAATAAATGATGCCTATACGCCCAAAATCGCCACCACCTGTGTTAGAAAATTTAGCCTACATGATTCACAAATACTATCGTGCCCTTGCTTGCTGCTTTATTCGCAATAAAGCTTTCATCCATCGTTCGTAAGCACAGCTACGAACTCTTTCTTCAACGTAACTATTCAGCATCGTCCTGCCTCGCCCTTTTAAGGGACAAGGTGAATTGCCCAGCAAGAGAGAGAGTGCTTTGAGGGCTGGGGTGAGGGTTTGTATATAACGATTCTCGTTGATGTTTGAGGAAATCACGCCTCATCCCAACCTTCTACCCTAGGGCACTCTCTCTGCCTGCGGCATTCACCTTGTCCCCTGAATGGGAGAAGGGGCTTGGAAGCATGCTGAATAGTTACTCTTAACATTCATTGCAAACAAAGCTTCTACGTAATCATCACGATGATTTATGAATCATGCGGGGTAGGGGCCTCGAAAAACCTTGCGCGAGTCAAAGGCTGTTATTCAAGAGTTACGATGACACAATGTAAGCAGGGATAAATTAAACAGAGACTTCTTATCAGCGAGGATTTATTGTTGCTACTGTAAGTTATGGAGGATGCTGAATGCGGATATTAAGACAGCAGTTACTTTCTTTATTAGAAGAAGCCAGAGTCCAACATGGCTTAGAGCTTCCTCCTCAACGCTTACAAGCTGCGCTTATCCATCTTACGATGCGTTTATTACCACATTCGGACTTTGAGTTTGGCAAAAAACGTACCGCACTGATAGCCAAAACCATAAGTCATGGGGCTATGCATCGGCATTTGATTCTTATCCGTTGCCCTGACCAGGCATTTTATCTTGATGCCATTAAAGGCTATTTATTACGTAAAAACATTCAGCCTATTGGACAGCAAACCATGGTTGCCTCCATGCAATGCGATGAGCAAGTCTGCGATATTCAACTGCGTCAGCCCGATGATCATGCGGAACAAAACTTTATGTTTATCGCACTACATATCTCTGCGACATTGGTTCATGATTGCAAGCAGTTAGCGCATGATATTCATGCTGTTTTACGCTCTGTTGAACTCTCTGTGGCAGATTTTCAAACCATGAGCCAAAGCATTTTAGAAATTACCCAGCATATTAAAGAAGATGCACCACAAGATGCTGAGTTATTGGCATGGATGAATGACAACCGCTATTTGCTTTTTGGCATGCAATTCTTTGATGCTACGGGCGGCAAAAAACGCCTCGGTCTGATGCGTGATTTGCATACCTTGGCACACATAACACCAGAATTACGCCAAGATATTCAAGCCCTGCCTGCGCCTAAGCAAACAGGGATGACATGGATTCACCTCAAGTGTAGCCAACATCATTTATACAGTGCAGTGCGTGTTGATATTGTGCGCATTTGCTGGGAAAATGCTGAAAGTAAGCTCGAATATGCGATTATTCTTGGTCATTTCTCACGCAGTGCGCGGCATACCAATGCCAGC
>JALUXZ010000027.1 GCA_027018935.1 Mariprofundaceae bacterium | reverse complement strand
CCAATGGCACACGCATATGTCCAACCTGAATGCCAGATGGACGATAGACCAAATCCGAAATGGCTCCCACAGGGTCAGTCAAAGCAGCAATTTCTTCCAAACCCTGCGCCATCGCTTCCACACGTTCAGGATTAAGCGCCAAACGATCTTTCAATGCCGCTTCAAGGTTATTTTCATCCGCTGCTTTCATATCCAAAGCATTGGCAGCCAGAATTTCCGTCATTTCACTGCGAAATAAGCATGCTCCAATTTTCAAAGCTTCATCTTTGACTCGTGTTTCAATCATACGCATGTTGCGTGATGCTGCTTTTGCTTTGATACCCAATGCTTCTATAATTTGTTTTGCATCACTCATGAATTACCTCTTATCTTTAACACCAAATTATCGCGGTGAATCACCGATGTAAAATCTTTATAACCCAATATTTTTGCCATTTCTTGGCTAGAAAGTCCTTGCACACGCCTTAAATCCGTCGAATTATAATTGCACAAGCCACGCGCAATCACCACAGCATCTGCAAGCACTTCAACACATTCACCCTTATCAAAATCACCTTGCACATCTCTCATACCAATAGGCAATAGGCTTGCACCGTTATGTATAATCGCCTGCGCAGCACCTGCATCAACATGTAGCTGTCCTGCAACATGAAGTACATCAGCAATCCAATGTTGATGCCGGCTATGACGATCTTCACCGCATAGAAACAAGGTACCAACATCTTTGACTGACAATAAATCCGTAAGCACGCCTTGTTGCTGTCCGTTCACAATCGCTGCCACCACACCACCACGCGTAGCAATTTCAGCAGCCGTGAGCTTACTCAACATGCCCCCAGTGCCAAACTGACTATCGCTACCACCAGCCATTGCCATCA
This sequence comes from Mariprofundaceae bacterium, assembly GCA_027018935.1. Classification (GTDB taxonomy): domain Bacteria; phylum Pseudomonadota; class Zetaproteobacteria; order Mariprofundales; family Mariprofundaceae. Next base: position 3,224 of record JALUXZ010000027.1, on the reverse strand, counting down.
CATCATGATTCAGTTCGTGAATAATAGAACAACGTTTGGCATCATGATGTTCATTGGGGTTACCGTCATACAAACCATCTACATCGGTCATCATCACCAATAAATCGGCATGAACCATCAAACCAACCAGTGCCCCAAGCGTATCATTGTCACCAAATTTAATTTCTTCGACCATCACCGTATCATTCTCATTTACAATCGGCACAACACCCGCTGAAAACAATGTTTCACTGGTATTACTGGCATTCAAATAACGACGACGATGACGCAAATCATCTTTGGTTAATAACATCTGCGCCACTTGCACATCATACTGTGCAAATGCCTGACGGTAAGCCTCTATCAGCCAAGTCTGCCCAACAGCGGCAGCGGCCTGCTTTTCATGCACAGACAAGTCTTTATCCAACCAGCCCAAATGCACACGTCCAATTGCAACAGCACCCGATGAAACAATACATACCTGAATACCAGCCTGCTGCATGGCATAGACTTGTGCCGCAATATGCTCCACCATAGACATACGAATACCTGTATTCGCATCGGTCAATAATGAGCTACCAATTTTTACAATGGCACGCTGCACATGTGATAAATCTTGGCGTGTTTGAATCACTATATTTCTATTCCTTCTCCACCCATACATTGCGAGCTTCACTCACACTTCCTTCTTCATCCAAGGCTGCATTTTCATCTGCTTGTGCAAGTTTCACTGCATCATACAAATCATACAATAAAGGTTTTGTTCCCGCACCTGTCACGGCCGAAATACTATAATATTTAAGTCCCAACGTATCCGCTTCGGCAATCAGCGTATCACGCATCTCTTCAGGCACGCAATCCATCTTATTTAACACCAGATAACGTGTCTTTAACCAAACTGTGTCACCATAACCACGCAATTCCTGCTCAATCTCACGCACTTGATCCGTAATACTCTGACCTTCTGGGTGTACCACATCCACCAAGTGCAACAACACACGTGTCCGCTCAATATGTTTTAAAAAGCGATGTCCCAGCCCTTTGCCTTCATGCGCCCCACCAATCAGCCCTGGAATATCAGCCACCACAAAACCATCACCATCATCCATAAATACCTGCCCTAGTGAAGGGGCTAATGTGGTAAATGGATAATTCGCAATTTTAGGTCGAGCATTGGAAACGCGCGAAATAAATGTCGATTTCCCAGCATTGGGCAAACCAACAAGCCCAACATCTGCCATGGATTTTAACTCCAGAAAACGGATGCCTGTTTCGCCTTCTTTGCCAGATTGTGCATAACGCGGCGCACGATTGGTACTTGATACAAAATTCACATTGCCCAAGCCGCCTTCGCCGCCATGTGCCAAAACAACCTGTTGCCCATCTTGGGTAAGATCAAAAAGTTGCACACCGTCTTCGTCTTTGATGATTGTGCCAACAGGCACTTTCATAATTACATCCGCGCCCATACGCCCGTGCATTTTACGGCCGCTGCCTGATTTACCATGCTCTGCGAAGACATGCTTACGAAGGTAAAGCTCTTGCAGGGTGTTTTTATCTCGGCTGGCTTCAAGAATCACATGCCCACCACGACCGCCATTGCCACCGTCAGGGCCACCTTTCGGAATATACTTTTCGCGTCGAAATGATTTACTTCCCGAACCACCATTTCCTGCGCGAACATCAATTTTCACTTCATCAATAAAGCGCATGCCAATACCTCGAACAATCTACTTCAAGCAGCAAGCATCATGCTTTTATATGCTACTTAGAACTTTCTTTACCACAAACAAAAAGAGGGTGCGTTTCCGCACCCTCTTTAGAAATACTCAATTAAGTATCTTAACTTACAACACGAACCGTTGTACGGCCTGCACGTTTAAAGTATTCTACTTTACCATCAGTCAAAGCAAACAAAGTATAGTCTTTACCACAACCTACATTGTCACCTGGACGAATTTTTGTGCCGCGTTGACGTACGATAATGTTACCAGAGATAACAACTTCGCCGCCATATTTCTTCACGCCAAGGCGTTTGGAATTGGAATCGCGACCATTATTGGTGGAGCCGCCTGCTTTCTTATGTGCCATGTCTTAGCCTCCAATCGCGCCGATCTTCACAGCCGTAAATGACTGACGATGACCTTTGGTTAAACGATAATTTTTACGACGACGTTTTTTGAAGATTACAACCTTCTTATCACGTGCCTGCTCAGTAATCACAGCTTTCACACTGTTCTCTGCGATGTCACTACCAACTTTGATAGCATCACCTTCGCCAACTAAAAGTACGTCATCAAAAACGACTTCTTGGCCTACTTCGGCTTCAAGCTTTTCAATGCGAAGAAGATCACCTTCTTGCACACGATACTGCTTACCACCGGTACGAATAACTGCGTACATCATATTCTCCGATATTCCTAGGCGGCCTTCGCAGGCTTGCCGTATTTCTTATAGAAGCGCTCTACGCGTCCTTCTGTATCCATGATCTTCTGCTTACCCGTATAAAACGGATGACATGAAGAACAAACTTCTACATGGATGTCGCCCTTAGTAGAGCGTGTCTCAAATGTGTTACCACAAGAACATGTTACATTTGATGCAACATATTCAGGATGAATGCCAGCTTTCACTTTGCTACTCCTGTTAATTCCGAAAGGGCGCGATTTCTAACGTCAAACCTTCCATTATTCAAGAAAAAATTATCCAACTCACAAAACCAACTGTTTCAAACTTGATTTATTGTTGCTAAATCAAGCCTAGCAACGCCTGATTACACACTTCAAACACAGGAGAAGAATGCAAACCAATCGAAGTCACGGCAACAACAGTCACCCCAATGGTCATTTTCATCAGTGTATTTTCGTGTTTTGTGGCTCCCGAACTTATAACACTGCTTTGTAGCATATCCCCCCCTTAGAACTATCTTTTTAGCCTAAAAAAGAGGCTTCTAAGCTCAAAAATAGCCCTTATTTCAAGCACAAAAGACTATATATCAGTCACTTAGCTTGGTTCGACCTTGCACTCTTCATCATCATCAAAGTACATATACTTGATGACTCGTAAATAATAGAAGCAACCAACCACTGAGAAAATAATTGCTAATATTGCTAAATATAAGTGTCCTGCCTCAATAGCTGCCATAATGACCACGTATTTCGCCCAGAACCCACCTAGGAATGGAATCCCTGCCAAAGAGAACAACAGCAAGCCCATCGCCAAAGCATAACCAGGGCGAACCTTCG
>JALUXZ010000026.1 GCA_027018935.1 Mariprofundaceae bacterium | reverse complement strand
CATGTGCAAACCTTTTGGCAATAAATCCCTGCTTTATATGCACTTTAGGATACATTAAACCATAGTTTATATCAATATATCAATGACTTAAGTGTTTCTGAGTGAAATCTAATTAAGTATTGTAATGGGATGGTCCGTCCCGCTCCCATCCGGCATCGCAATGTGCCAAAATAGAAGCGTCCGATTAGGACAACTATTTACAAGGAGCGAAACGAACCATGAGAAATTATAGCAGTAGTAAAACGATTAAGACAATCGGTATAGATTTAGCCAAGAGTGTATTTCATCTTCATGCTGTGGATAGTGCGGGCAAAGTGGTAGTTCGCAAGCGGTTAAGCCGAAGCAAACTCATGGCATTTATGGCACAACTCACTTCATGTTTGGTTGGTATGGAGGCATGTGGCGGCTCACATTATTGGGCGCGTAAGTTTAGCGATATGGGGCATGATACCCGTTTGATCAGCCCACAGTTTGTAAAACCATTTGTCAAAGGTAATAAAAATGATGAAGCGGATGCCGAAGCGATTTGTGATGCTGTACAACGTCCCAACATGCGTTTTGTACCGATTAAAAACATTGAACAACAGGACATTCAAAGTATTCACCGTGCAAGGGAGCAAGTGGTCTGCAGACGTACATCCCAAGCCAACCAGATACGTGGATTATTGATGGAATATGGGTTGATTATTCCTCAAGGTCGAAAGGTTTTGTGTGGTCATATCCCTGATATTCTTGCTGATGCGGATAACGGTTTATCCGACATGTTTCGAGAGCTGTTATCAGGTTTATGGGAAGAAATGATTCATTTGGAACAACGTATTGCCGAATATAATCTGCAAATTGAAACCTTGAGTAAGCAAAGTGATGTTTGCCAACGATTGATGACAGTTCCAGGCATTGGACCGATGGTTGCTACGGCATTGCTGGCCTCTGTTTCTGATGGTAAAGCCTTTAAGAGTGGTCGTGAAATGGCAGCATGGTTGGGGCTTGTGCCAAGGCAACATTCTACAGGTGGAAAGCCAAGGTTGATGGGAATCAGTAAACGTGGTGACACCTACCTTCGCAAACTACTCATTCATGGCGCAAGGGCGGCGCTACGTTGGACAGACAAAAAACATGATAAGCGAAGTGTTTGGGCAACCAGTCTGAAAGAACGAAGAGGGCAAAATATTGCAGCTGTGGCATTGGCAAATAAAACGGTTCGTACAGCTTGGGTGTTAATCACTAGGCATGAAGAGTATCAGATGAGCACAGTAAATATTTAAGGAGACTTTAGCATTTCAATAGATTGCGTGGATTGAGTAAAATAATGGCAACAAAGGCGGACAGCCACATTTTTGCAAACCTGACGGGGACTTAGGCCGGAAAAGGCCGTTATTGTGATAAGGTCAGAAAGGTGCAGCGAATTCCATTAGGGCTAGAAGCTTCCCAGCTTCAACTAAAAGTCGGATATATGTATGCAACTTTCCTTAACTTGCCGATTAAACTTTTTCCTTGCAACGCGGGACGGACCATATATGTCCCCCCCCAAACTTCGAACTTCCGACTTTTTTCGAAATCTTCGATGGGTTTAATTCCAATTCATTGCCACCCACAATAATAACGGCAATAAAATCAAGCTGCCAATAAAGGCTATTAATCTGATATATTTATCCTTTTCTACAGGCTTTAGTACCCCTGTTAAACCATAGATTTCCTTTTAAACACATAGCCCATGCATACATGTATCTGAAGCCAAATAGCGGGAAGAAACAACCAAAAGACTTCTTCTTTGTTAGGGTTACTTCCTGACAATGAGATCTGTTCAAAGAAAAACAACACAAATGTCGATAAAAACAGAACTGCCTGTGCAATAATCATGGATTAATAGTTGCAGGAGCTGTTGCAACATTACCTACTATTATCCCTGCTCGAATAGCCGTTGGAGCACTTGCTTTTGCCCCCATCATTGTCGTTCCATAGGCCCCGCCAAATGACCTGTAAATGATGTTGGGTCATTAGTGACATATGAATGCCCAGCACTTGTACCAAAAGACAATGCATCAATAGCAACTGACAAAGCCTTGAATGGCGCAAATGCAAAGCCCAATACGCCCAATGTTCCACTTGCTATTTCAAGCTTTTCCACTGTTGTTGTACCTCTGACACCATACCCCACAGCCTCATTGGTGGCTGATTTAGCAGAAACATACTTTCCACCACCCTGCATCGCCATTCTGGTCAGCTTGTCATTTACCACATTGCCCATCTCACTCATAAGCATAATGCGTGCAGCATTACTTGCACCATCTGAAAAACTGCCACCCATCGCAACACTCACCGCTCCACCATACATGGAACTTAAGGTAACTTTAACAGCGTAATCAGTAAAGCCATTACCTGTATTCACTCCAGCAATATACCCATTAACCCCTGCCGAAGTAAAACCAACAAAGAAACCTTGCACAGCATTGCCTCCATTAGCGGCATAGCTTGCTGAAGTTAGTGCTCCATGTAACAAGTAGCGTTCTCCATCTGTGAAGCCCCCCTCATGCCCAATATAATAAGTGGCTGCCGATGTAACCCCAGCAGTTGCATTTTCTCGAGCATTGCCGCCAAATATTGCTCTCAAAACAACGGGAGACTACCCTTTAATGATAAAAAGAAGTGAGTTTGGTTAATTTTTCAGGCAATGTAGCCAACGTGTACTCTTTATTCTTTATGCCCATCAATAAGCTTTCAGGCATTGGTCCTGCACTGGAAAAGCGTTTGGCTGCACGTGATGTGAAAATATTGGGTGATTTGCTTTTTCATTTGCCACGTACTTATGTGGATGATCGTGATATTCAGTTGATGGCATCGTTAACAGAAGGTGTGGAAGCACGTATTCAAGGGCGCGTTGTACGTAAAAGCTCGCATGGATTTGGGCGAAAGAAACAGGTTTCGATTATTTTAGCGGATGAAACAGGCGAAATAACCCTGAACTTTTTTCATGCAGCTTATATGATGCATGATGCCCGTTTGCAGGAAGGTCGGTATATTTCAGTGCGAGGTACGCCTAAATTTTGGCGGCATCAATGTCAGATGGTTCATCCAGATTGGTGTGTGGCGGAGCAATTCGTTGCCAGTGTTCAGCCTGTGTATGGCAGTGTGGCAGGCTTAAGTGGTAAACGTTTGGCTAGTTTCATTGAGCAGATATTAACAATGCTTTCAAGTGATGCAGTTAGCTCACTTGATGATGTGACGGGCATGGCATTACGAGAAGCATTATATGCGGTACATCAGCCCAAAGATACGAATGAAGATTCTTTGCATAAGGCATTGCAGCGTTTAAAGTCAGAAGAATTACTGGTTTATTTAAAATTGATGCAAGCCCAGCGTCGTGCTGCGGTATGTGTTGTTCCTAAGATGGATAAGCATTTGATGAGTCAAAAACTTACAGCATCTTTACCCTTTGAGTTAACCCAAGGTCAGCAAACGGCGTGGCAAGATATTCAGCATGATTTGGCATCTGGAAAACGTATGCATCGTTTGGTGCAGGGTGATGTTGGTGCAGGTAAAACATGGGTGGCAGCACTTGCGATTGTTACAGTGATTGAATATGGCTTGCAAGCTGCATTGATGGCCCCTACGGAAGTATTGGCAACACAGCATTATCAAACATTATCCGAGCTTCTTGAGCCGATGGGGATAGATGTTTATTTGTTAACAGGTAGTACACGTGCTGTAGCACGCCGAAAAATACTTGCTGGTCTTGCGGATGGCTCGATTGTTTGTGTAGTGGGAACGCATGCACTGATTTCAGATGATGTTATTTATACGAACTTGGGTTTAGCGATTGTTGATGAGCAACATCGTTTTGGTGTGAAGCAGCGTTGGGCACTGACTGAGAAGAAATCTGAGGCTTCACCAGCGGTGCATCTATTGGGTATGACCGCCACACCGATTCCACGCTCGTTGGCAATGTCGGTGTATGGTGACATGGATTTAACAGTGATGCGAGGTATGCCAGTTGGCAGAAAGCCTGTGGAAACACGGGTGCTAAAGTCCAGCTCGTTATCTGAATTAGCTAAGGGTATGCAGCGCTTATTAAGTGCTGGCGGACGCATTTATTGGATTGTTCCACGTATTGATTTAGATGAAGAGGATAAAGAAGGTATATCGGTAGAAGAGCGTGTTGAGGTGTTGAAAAAACACTTTCCTAATGCCAACGTATCAGGTCTTCATGGTCGGATGAAAAGCAAAGATAAGCAGCAGGTTTTGGATGCTTTTACACAAGGTGAGTGTTGTTTACTGGTTTCAACGACCGTGGTTGAAGTGGGTGTGAATGTCGCAGAGGCAAGATTGATTGTGATTGATCAGGCAGATCATTACGGCTTGGCGCAATTACATCAGCTGCGTGGACGTGTAGGGCGTTCGCATGAGCAGGGTTATTGTATGTTATTGCCCGATAAAGATATATCTGCAACAGGCTTGCAACGTTTGGAAATGATGGTGAAAAGCCATAATGGTTTGGAATTAGCAGAAAAGGATTTGCAATTGCGAGGCTCAGGCGATGCCATTGGCACACGTCAAAGTGGTGATGCAGGCTTTCGTTTGTTGGATTTTTCTCAAGATATGCCATGGGTGCAACAATGGCATGAACACCTTCCTGACTTTGAAATCACAGATGCCATGATTCAATTTTGGCGACCATTGGCAGATAGCGTGGATTAATTTTGATTGTTTCGGAACGAACTTAAAAAATAAATGCAATAAAACACTAAAGTCCAGATGACACTCGTCGATACATAACTCACTAGGGCGGCAAGGAAGCCTCCTTACTTGCAGCGATGCAGGGCGTGACAGGGCAGGAAGTCGTTCACGAATCACATACTACGGAGAGAATTATGCTATCAGTACAAACCAATATGGGTGCAAATACGGCCCTTAAAAATATTAATACAAATAGTGTGAACATGAACAAATCTTTGGAACGTCTATCTTCTGGCTTCCGAATTAATAATGCAGCCGATGATGCCGCTGGTTTTGCGGTTTCTTCAAAATTGGATGCGCAAACTTCGCGTTTGAAAGCGGCATCTTTAAATGCTTCACAAGCACAAGCTATGGTGAAAATGGCGGATGCGGGTGTCAATGAAATTCAAAATATGACAACACGTATTCAGACACTAGCGATTCAGGCCTCTTCTGCGAATAATGCAGGTGAACTTGGTAAGCTGGATGCAGAACGTGTTAAATTGGAGTCGGCCATTGATAAGATTGCTAACTCCACCAACTTTAATGGTGTGAGTCTGTTGAATGGTACATCTGGTACTGCGACTGCTGGGACAGCTGCGACAGTTGGTGCTGTTACTCAGGGCGGTGCTGCAACTACTGATGCGCAAATTGCTATTACGGGTACTGCAACGTTCGCTGATAATGCAAGTTTTAGCATCGCCTATGATACTGCTGGTAAGATTACCAGTATCACATCGGATGTGGCTTTGCATGCAGTTGCTGATGGTTCATTGTTGGCTGCAGCGGGCACAAACTTGTTGAGTGCTGCGGATCAAGCAACACCACAAGCAGCTCCTTCAGCAGTAGGGCTAACCTTTACAGCAACAGCCGCAACAGGTACTGCAGTAGCTGGTACAGCAACGACAGCAGCAGCTACTGGGGGCACAGCAGGTACGCGTACGTCATCATTCCAAGTAGGGGCAGATAACAATGCTAATAACCAAGTTTCTTTGAATTTGGGTAATAGCTATACCACTGCAGCTTTGGGTTTAGGTACGGGTGATTTGACTACTCAGGCCAATGCGCAGGCTTATGTGACAACATCCAAAACTGCATTAGATACACTGATTACACAGCGTGCTGATTTGGGTGCGACGCAGAACCAAGTTGCATTCGTACAAGCGAACTTGGCAACAAGTATTGAGCAGACAACTGCATCTGTATCATCTATTCGTGATGCGGATATGGCTACTGAAATGGCTGACTTTACCAAGAATAAAATCTTGACTCAAGCCAGTACATCAATGCTTGCTCAGGCTAACCAAGCTGCACAAAACGTATTATCGTTGTTTAGATAAGGTGCTTAAGGTTACAACCTCCCCGCCTTGGGGGAGGTTGTGATTTTACCTAAATAGAAACATGCTGTTTTTATTTAGGTAAAGTCATTAAAGCATCAAAGGAGGTTGAATCATGGCTGTTATTTCCCCAATCACTACACAAGCACCTGTGGCTTCAGCTTCCATGGTGGGTTTGTCTGCAACATCAACGGCTCCAGTTCAGCCAAAAGTAACACAGCAGGCTTCTGCTTCAGTCGTAAACATCCAGCAGAAAGAGTCTGTAGTGACTGAAAAGAGTGTGCAGAAAGCAGTAAACACTGCAAATCAAATGTTGGCAAATTCGGGTTCGAATGAAACGATTAGTTTTGCATATGAAGAAAAACTGAATCAGCTTTATGTGAAAATTGTTGATCAGAATAGCGGTGCGGTAGTGCGTGAGATTCCATCCAAGGATTTTATTCGTCATCAAATTGCATTGCGTGAAATGATTGGTCTTATTTTGGATAAAAAAGCCTAACCCACATGGCTACGCCGATTTCAAGCTCCGTTACAGGTATTGCAGGCTTTGACACAGCGGCGGCTGTGGAAGGTCTGTTGGCTTTTTCAAAGCTGGAAATTTCTCAAGCTCAGAAAAAACAGGATGCTCAAACTGTCAAACAAGATGCCTTTTTGGCGATTAATGATGCCATGCTATCGTTTAAATCAACGGCTGTGGCGATGGCGGATAGTGCGAAGTTTTTCTCTTATTCGGCAAGTTTAGGTAGTAGTTCATCATCGGTAAGTGCATCGAGCCTTCTAGATGTTTCGGGTACTGATAGTGTATCGGCAGGTAAGCACAATATTATTGTGCAGCAAGTGGCGCAGGCAGAGCGTTTATCCTCATCGCTTGCTGTAAAAGACAGTACAGGCACAGCCATTACCAGTGACACCAGTGCATTAAATTTAACAGGTTCCTTCCAAATTGGCACAGCGACTGTGAATGTTCTTGCTGGTGATACGTTGCAAGATATTGCGGCTAGTATCAATCAGAAAAACACAGGAGCATCAGCAACAGGGGTTTCAGCCTCTGTATTAAAAGTTGCAAGCAATGATTTTCGTCTTGTGTTGGCTTCAGATGTTACGGGAGCATCTGGTTTTTCTTTGTCAGGTGCATCACTAGATAGTGCTGGCACACTTGCAAATTTACAGATTGGCACGGTAGGGCAGAGCAATGCACGGCAATCCTTACAAGTGCCTCTGGATGCGCAGGTGAGTATTGATGGCTTAACTTTAACCCGTAGTAGCAATAGTATTTCCGATGCTCTAAGTGGTGTGACGCTTAATTTAAAACAAGCCGATCCAACAGTGACTATAAACATGGATATTGCAGTGGATACCGCTGCACTAACTGCCAATGTGCAAGCCTTTGTTGATGCTTATAATCAAATTCAATCCTTGGTAAATGAGCAGTTTAAGTTTGATGCAAATACCAATACAACTGGCGTATTAGCGGGTGAGGGAATCCTAACGTCGATTCAAAGTACGCTATCAAACAGCCTGCTTCAAAGTGTGCCTGGGCTGGCAAGTGATAGAAACAGCATGGTGATGATTGGGGTGGAGCCTGATGAGACTGGGCAGTTGTTTATTAATGCAGCTCGTTTTGATAACTTTATTAATACAGACCCAACGGCGATTCGTGATGTGTTTGTTGCCAATGGCAAATCATCGAATAGCCAATTGCAATTTTTAACTCCAGGTTTGAACACACCGTCAGGTACTTATCCAGTGAACATTACGCAAGCGGCAAGCAAGGCTTCTGTGCTTGGCACGACAGACTTAACAGCTGGTTTAGCCGCTGCTGAGTCAATCACTTTTACAGATATTGCCAGTGGTCGTCAGGCGATTGCAAATTTAACTCTTGGGCAGAGCCAAGCATCTATTGTATCGGCACTCAATACAGAATTTGACAAAATAAATACAGAGCAGCACCAATTATCGGGCACTTTAGGGCTTACAGGTATAACGACAGATTCGACATTGGCAAGCTTGGGTTTTGCGATAGCGGCTGGTGACACTATTAATATTGCAGGAACCAATAGATCAGGCGCAGCGGTAAGTTCATCGTTTGCAGTGCTTGATCCTGCGACAGATACCGTGGGAACACTGTTATCATCTATTCAAACAGCTTTTGACCAACAAGTTGTCGCAAGCTTGGATACGAATGGACGTATTTTGGTAAGCGATGCTCAAAGTGGTGATAGTTTGTTGAGCGTCAGTTTAACTGCCAATAATGAAGGTGGTGGAACGCTTCATTTGGGCTCGGACACAGTGGTAACAGAAGGGCGTTATGCCATGAATTTGCAAGCATTGGCAACCGGTACGGGTATTACGATTGAATCCCAATCTTTTGGTACAAGTTCAGATTTTAGTGTGGTGCAAAGTGTTGATGGCTTGGGTATTGTAAATAATTCATACAGAGGCAGTAGTGTTGTTGGTAGCATTGCTGGTTCACCAGCGACAGGTTCAGGGCAACTCTTAATTGGCTCCAGTGGCAATGTTGATGGCATGGGTGTGTTTTACACAGGCTCTACAACAGGCGTGATTGGTGAGATTGCCTTGGGGATAGGTTTAGCTGCTAAGATGGAAGGCATATTGGATTTGTTTTCGAACCCTTTTACAGGTTTGATTCAAGGGAGCATTGCATCTTCACAATCTACATTTGATGATTTGACTAAGAAAATTACAGACTTAGAATCTCAGATGGAACAGCAACGCATCTCACTAACGAAGTCATTTACATCAATGCAAACGACGCTGGCATCATTGCAACAATCGGGTGACTTTTTAACCCAGCAAATTAACACACAAAATGCACCAAGATAACTAAGGGGTGCTGATTAACTCAATGCATGGTGTCTATGCGCCCAAAATCACCAACGCCGGCGTTGGCAAACTTAAGGGCACCTCGAAAAACCTCGTACGAGTTAAACGACGTTGATTTTCGCTCATAGCAAGGCGCAATAAAATGAGTCATGGCATCACTATCGCCCATTTTATTCAATGCAGCGAGGGGTGAAAAGCACAAGTTTGGCGAAGTAGCGAGGTTTTTCGAGGTGCCCCTTACTGCATTTGCTCGCAAGGATGCTTTGTATTGCCTGAATAATTGGAATTTTTCTTTATTTTTTACTTTAGTTGGAGCTTTGTTTTGCGATAGATATAAGGGTCATAGGAGTAGTGCGAGGAATGCGCTACAGCATTAAAAGGCAAGGAGGCAGTTATGGGCGGTTACAAGGCATATCAAGGAAACCAGGTGAACACAGCGAGTCCATTGGGGCTTGTTATATTAAGTTATGATGCGCTATATAAAGCATTGGGGCGTGCAGCTCATGCTATTGAAGGCGGGGATTTAGCTGCCGAAGCTGATCATACAGGGCGTGCTTTGGAAGCATTAATTGAGCTTTCAGGAAGTTTGAATATTGAGCTTGGCGGCGATGTTGCCTATGACTTGGCTGGTCTTTATGCTTATATGATGCGCCGTTTGAGTGAAGGGATGTGTTCGTGCTCTACGGATGCGGTGGTAGAAGTCATGCAATTGGTGCTAACGCTTCGTGAGGGCTGGGAAGGTTTATCGCCTGATCGTCAGCAGCAAGTGCAACTACATCAAAATACATCTTCAAGAGTTGCACAAGCACCACAAATGGCAATGGCTTATGCAAGATAACTTACGCATGGCGATACAAACGTATCGCCATGCTCTTGATACGTTACAAGAGAATATTGAGTCTAAGAACTGGGAGCATTTACTGAAAAGTCAAAGCTTGTTAGAACAAGCATCGGATACTTTACGAAGTCATTTAGGGCAAGGTATTATGGAGCAGGTGATTCAAGATGATTTAGTACAGTTATCGCTGCAACATCGTCGTGTTATGCGACAATTAAATCAGCATATGCAAAGGGTGAAAGAAGATTTACAATGCGTGGAAAAGGGTCTGAGTAAAGCTCATTATATGGCTGAATTTGTCGATAATAATTTGCGACTACCTTCATAGAGATTTGGATCGAATATAGGCGTGAAGCCAGGCTTCAATCATGGTCTGTATTTCATTTAAACGTGTTTTATTGGGTGCTTCAAAACGCAATGTAAGTTCAGCTTGTGTATTGGATGCGCGCAGTAAGCCCCAGCTATCAGCAAATTCGATGCGCATACCATCAATATCAACAATCGTATAACCCAGTGCTGAAAAGTGTTTGATTGCATCTTTGACACATTGAAATTTATGTTTGTCGGGGCATGCTATTCGAATTTCAGGTGTAACTTCTACATGAGGAACATCATGGAAAAATGCCGAGATAGGCTGTTTGCTTTCTGCCAAGATTTGCATGACTCGGGCACCTGCATATACTGCATCATCAAAACCATAGAAACGATCTGCAAAGAAGATATGCCCAGACATCTCACCTGCCAATAATGCACCAGTCTCTTTCATTTTAGCTTTAATCAGTGAGTGACCCGTACGCCACATGATTGCCTTTCCACCAGCCTCATGAATGCCAGAATATAAGTGTTGAGATGATTTTATTTCAGAAATAATAGTGGCACTGGGATGTTCTTTTAATAAATGACACGCTAGTAAAAGCAGCAGCATATCCCCCCAGATCATCTTACCCTGCTCATCAACAATACCAATGCGATCGCCATCTCCATCAAAGGCAATGCCAAGAGCACTGTGTGTTTCACGAACCTTTTCAGCAAGATCCTGCATGTTTTCTTCGATGGTTGGATCTGGGTGATGATTGGGGAATGTACCATCAGGTTGGCAGTGTAGTTCAACAACCTCGCAGCCCATCCTGCGATAGAGTGGTGCGGCAATGATACCAGAAGGTCCATTGCCAGCGTCAATCACAACCTTTAATGGGCGTGAAAGTTGAGATGAAAGAGGACAGTCGCTTACTACAAAATCCTCATAATGAGCTTGAATTTGATGGGATTTTATTGTGCCGCTTATAGCGGCATCTTCTAGGTCTTGTTGAATAAGCCTTTTAAGTGCTTGAATATCTTGCCCATGCAGACTTTTTTTGCCATTCATGAGTTTAAAGCCATTATCTTGGCTAGGATTGTGACTGGCAGTGACCATAATACAGCCAGCAGTATGCATGTGAAAAACAGAATAATAGGCGAGTGGAGTGGGAATCATACCAAGGTCAATGACATCTTTCCCAGCATCACACAGTCCGCGCATGACCGCTGCTTGTAGCATTTCTCCTGAAAGGCGAACATCACGGGCGACACTCACAGCACGTTGTTCATCGTTGGGCAATATGGCTGCAAAGGCTTTACCTAAACGGTAAGCAAGTTGTTCATCAATATCTGTACCCGCTGTACCACGAATATCATATTCGCGGAATACATGGTGAGGAAAGTGTTGATTGAAATATGAGCTCATTGGGGCAAAGGCTAAAACCTATGCTTGCGATAAGAAAGCCTCTGTTTATGCTGCCGCCATGTCTGGCAACCAACTCAATCAAGCACAATATGAAGCGGTCTTTTATCGTGGTGGTCCCATGCTCGTTTTAGCAGGGGCTGGATCTGGCAAAACACGGGTCATTACTGAGCGTATTGCAGCCTTGGTTGAACGAGATGTTCCCCATGATGCGATTACTGCGGTGACATTTACCAACAAAGCAGCCAAAGAAATGCGTGAGCGTTTGTTTAATCGCTTGGGTGATACAGCCAAGGCACTGCGTATTTGTACCTTTCATGCTTTGGGTTTAGCCATGTTGCGCGAGCATGCAGCTCTTTTAGAGCGTAAAAGTAATGTCTCAATTTTTTCTATTTCAGAGCAAAAGTCCGCCATGCGTTCGGTATTATCTGATATGAAACTACCCAGTGATGCCGATCAAGTAGAGCGTTTGTTGGGGCGCGTTTCATTATTGAAGAATGGTTTGTTGGATGCGGCTGAAAATCAATTATCCGTAGTGCGCGAAGCCTATGATGCTCTATTAACCCGTATGAACGCCGTGGATTTTGATGATTTGATGATTTTACCGATTCGTTTGCTTTCAGAGCATCGTGATGTGCAAGCTTTATGGCAATCACGTTGCCGCCATCTTTTGGTGGATGAATATCAGGATTCGAGTCGTGTGCAGTATGCGTTTATTGGGCTGCTGACTGAAGCAACAGGTAACTTAACCGTTGTGGGCGATGATGATCAGTCGATTTATGGTTGGCGCGGAGCAGAAGTAAAAAATCTATTTCAGCTTGAGCAGGATTTTCCGACCTTACATACCGTACGATTGGAAGAGAATTACCGTTCCACCAATTCAATTTTAACCGCTGCCAATACATTGATTGCCAACAATGGTGAACGCTTGGGTAAAACACTACGCTCAAATTTGGGGCAAGGAAAAGCTGTTCGTATTTGGGAATCACCCAATGGTGATGAAGAAGGGCACCGTGTGGCAGCCGATATTAAAGCCCGTAAAGCCACCGCAGAAGCGAAAGGCTGGGATGATTTTTGTATTCTTTATCGTGCTTCGTTTTTATCGCGTCCTGTTGAAATAGCCCTGCGTGAAGCGAGCATTCCTTATCATGTAAGTGGTGGTTTATCCTTTTTTGATAGAGCTGAAATTCAAGATAGCTTGGCTTATTTGCGTTTGATGGCAAACCCTGCCGATGATTTGGCATTTATGCGTGCTATTGCCAGACCACGTCGTGGGGTGGGCGCGAAAGCTTTGGGCTTGTTGGGAGAGTTTGCCTGGAAACATGAGTGCTCCTTGCTTGAAGCCTGCTTGCATGATGATTTGGAACATCGTTTGAGTCATACCCTGCGCGAGTTTGGCGAAATGGTGACAGGTATTGAACATATGCTGGTTCATGGTGAACCTGATGATGCCTTTGATGCCTTGCTTGAGCGCACCCAGTTGGAAGCTGCGATTCGTAATGAGGCTGCCGATGAAGATGAAGCCGAACGTCGCATGAATAATGTTATGGAACTGCGTCGCTGGTGGTTGCGTCACCGTGAAGATGGTGGTGATTTAACAAGTTTCTTGCAGCATGTATTCCTAGCATCGAACAAAGATGATGACGATCCAGAAGGGCAGGTGCGTTTGATGACGGTGCATGCAGCCAAAGGTTTGGAGTTTGATCATGTTTATATCATTGGTGTTGAAGATGGTCTTTTTCCTCACAAAAATGCCTTGGAAGAGAAACGTTTGGAAGAAGAGCGGCGTTTGATGTATGTGGCAATGACACGGGCACGTTATCGCTTAACCATGGCATATGTGCGTGTTCGCTCGCGTTATGGCGTGAAAGAAAAAACCACACCATCATTATTTTTAAAAGAGCCTGATCAATCGGTATTGCGCTGGGTGGATAAAGATTTGAATTCGGAAGAGGCAAAAGAAGAAGTGGATGATGCCATGGCAATGTTTAAAGCGATTGCTGAAAAAGCCAAACAGAAACAGTAAGTCAAAGTTGAACTTATAAAGAAATAATACCCAACTTTGTAGCCTCAAAAACAGCCTCAGAACGTGATTTGACAGCCATTTTACGATAAATATTACGGATATGAGCACGGATAGTATTGGCAGAAACGCCCAATGAGGCGGCGATTTCATTGTAGCGAAAACCTTTTGAAATCATATTTAAGACCTCATGTTCACGCGTGGTAAGAGAAAAGTTGTCACCAGCTTTATTGGGGGTCTTATGTTGGTTGTTTAGTTTTTCCTTCGGAGGCTCTTTTTTGAACCGCTTGAGAAGAAAGCGTGCTACTTTAGGACTAATTGCTGTTTCACCACGCATGAGTGCAAAAATAGCATCACCAATGCCTTCAAGAGCCTGCTCTTTGAGTAAATAGCCTGTAGCACCTGCCTCAAGTGCATTAACGACATTTTCTTCATCGCCATATACTGTAAGAACCATTGCCTCTAAATCTGAATATTTATCAAGTGCATGGCGAATCACCGTAATGCCACAACCATCGGGCAAATTAATGTCTGCAATCAAAATGTCTGGTTTACCAAGCGCCAAGGCGGCTTTGGCTTCATTACAATTTGAAGCTTCCGAAAATAGGGTAAGATGAGGCGTTTTTTCAATCACGCTAACAAGGTGTTGGCGTGTTGGTTTCTCATCTTCAAGAAGGAGAACTGAATAGGACGGGGCTTTATTCATAAACCCGAACTGTAACATATAGTTGTATTACGTTGATAGTATGAATAAGTCTGAAAAGAAAAAGGGCTCGTAGTAAAAACTACGAACCCTTTTATTGTTTGGTTGCGGGGGCAGGACTTGAACCTACGACCTTCGGGTTATGAGCCAAATCTCATACCCTTGATTGCGTTGATTATATTGGATAAAACCATTATATTACAATGACTTGTGAAACTCATTAAAACTTGTTAAACCTAATTGCAACGCATTAATTGACCAAAATTGCACTAAAGTTGCACTAAGAAAATGCCTCAAGAACCCGAAGGACACAAAAAAAAGACGATTGACAACGCATTGAAACGGCGTTATCTTTTCGCCACCAAAACACCAGCGATTAACCATCGCGAAAGGAGATTTCGAGCTTCTGCTCGAAGGATAGTATTTTCAAAAAAAAACCTCGGCTCCCAGCAGGGTGTCGGATCTTGTGCTTGTTGGTGGTGTTTGTATGGTTGAATTCTTAACCTCATTCGAGGCGGCAAAATTTTGTCGTCGTTCAAAAAATAACTTTTTAGATCTCGTTAGAAGGGGCGAAGCTCCCTCCCCAATCCCTGGTTCATCTCGCATGAAGCTTTTATTTTCACGCCCGCAGCTAGAGCGTTGGATGCTTTATGGCGAGCTGCCGAATAAAACCCAAGCTCAGCTTAAACCATCAAAAAACAAACCTACTGCCTTTGAACGCAAATTGGCTGAGGCGCAAAGCTGTGCAGGTGCCAAATAATGGCTAACCTCAGTGCTCAGCCGCAGTGGTTTCATTTTTTTCGCGACATAGTGAGGACAGGCCTATTGGCTGAGATGGATGGTTCGACGCTGAAGGTTTACGTTTCAGTCAAAGCACACAGCAACCACCAATCAGGCGAATCTAGGCCTACTCAGCAAACAATCTCCAGGGAAACGGGACTGTCGCTCGCGACAGTCAAAAGATCCATTTCGCAGCTGGAAAAATTTGGATTGCTTCAAAAAAACAAAACCGCACGAAAGAATAACTCTTATTTTTTAAACGAAAAAATTCAGGTTTTAAAAAACAAGGAGCCACATTTTCAAATCGACTTTAGGTATGTTCCATCCCAAATCGCCCAAATAACAAAAAAAATAAAAGATTCACTCTCGGTGGGCGAATTGCCCGATTCAAACCAAATAAACATAACAATCAATGTTTTGGGGCAGGGCATTCAAATGAATGGATGCCAACAGATGGACGAAAACGAGATGAATAAAATTTGGGTCCAAAATGGGGGTCACCAGTGAACCCATAAAATACAGCTCATGGGTGAGCCGTATCATGGGTGACCCCCATTTCAAAAAATACAGCTCATGGGTGAGCCTAAAAACCCCTGTTTTGGGGTCATGGGTGACCCCCTAAAGAGAAAGATTTAAAAAAGAGAGGAAAAATCATGACCTACATTTTATTGGCTATTATATCCCTCATTCCAAATGTTGCCATGGCTGGCGGGTTTGAGGATGGCTTGGCAACCTCAATCTATTACGCCAAGTGGGTGTTCCTCGTGGTTGGCTGTGCTTTGATTTTGCGCGCTGCAATCAAATCTTCGCGCGGCGAATCAACAAGCAAGACCATAAACTTCACACTCGTAATCGCTATTCTTCCATCCCTTATTTTATGGTTGGTTGATGCGTTTTGGCAGTCAAAAACTGGAGCGTCTTCATACTGGGGAAGCGGCGGCCGCCCTATGCTTGAGTATTATTTGGCGCAAGCTGGTTTGCTTTCAGCTAATGAATTGGCTCAATGGAGGCCCTTCGGTCTTCTTATCATCGCTACATTTATGATCTCATCGGTTGCTGTGGCTATCAAGGCTTCAGCCGCTGAGTCAGATGATCAAATGGGTCAAATTTGGAAGAACTGGCTTATTCCTGCTGTTCTGATCTTCGTAATCTTCAATCCCTCAGTCAAAACATCATCTCCAGGAACAAGTGGTGCTGTGATGCAAAAGGTGATGGGATCGGAAAACCCAGTGCCCACAACAAACACTTCAGGTGTAAATGGTGTAAATGGCGACCCCCTAAACGCATTCACTCAAATTGATTTTCAAATTTTGGCTGGATCTAAAAACGGCACCCCCCAAGCTCCGCTTGTCTTATCGCTGATCAACGATGCGATGGACGATTTTATATCGTCCATCGTGGGCTTATTTTCATCCACAACATTCCAAAAATTCGGAATGCTAGGTGCTAAATCAGTCACTGGTCGATTGGCGCAAAAAATCACAGATCCTGACTTGCGCCAGCGTGTTGAATATTTCACCCGCTATTGCTTTGTCCAGGCGATTTCAGATGTGAGCAAAAGTAATAAAGCCGTAGCTAATGCGTGGAGTGGAATATCAGTCGACCAAAACCTTCTTTACCCCTTCGCCAGCGAATATCTAACCTCTTATAAACGCTCACCTGCCTGCCAGGCGATGGTCAAAGGTAAATATTATTTCGATGGCCAGGCCAACGGCAAGGCCAGCAAAAAAGGTAAATTTTACAAAAACTCGCTTGAGGATGACTTAATTGGTGAACTTGCATATTCAGACCCAAATTTGCGACGCAAATTTGGCTGGAAAAACTCAACGACTGCCGCCTCTGAAGCTTTTTTGATAAAAAAGCAAACATATAACGACCCTGATGCATTTTTTGGTGGCGATGTGCCGCTGCACATCGCCCTGGTCGCGCAAGCTTTCGGCGACATAAACAGAGGGCTTGAATTTGGCAACGCCCAAATTCAAGCCCAGCAATTTGCAAACGATTCAGGAATCGTCGCATTCACAGCAAAAACATTCGCCACTGGATTTCAAATCATGGGCGCAGCAAAAGGCGCGATTGAAAGCGAGTTGGTAAATCTAAAGACACCAGTTTGGATGGGTGTATTTCAAATGGTTCTTTTGGCTTGTTTTCCTCTCGTATTCGCGCTTTCGCTCATTCCAAGCAAAGCAAACATGATGGCTTACTATCTCCTTGTACTTTTTTGGTCGAAATCATATGTGATTGCATGGGCGTTACTGAGCAATATGGATGCCTGGATTGGCAATTTAAAGGGTTTAACGCCCAATCAGATGCTTGCCATCAGCGAGGTGATCCAAACCTCGCAGCTTTATTCGCCTGCGATGATGTTCATCATCATCTTCGGTGCGGCGGCAGCCGCAAACAGCGTCAGTAAAGGAGGTGGCGCAGCATGAGTACCATGAATAAATTAGTAAATGCCGTGGCATGGGTTGTCTTGGTTTTGATGTCATTTGGTGCTGCTTCTAAGGTGTATGTGGACTGGGTTATGTATACTCAAATCAACAGCGTCCTAATACTCATTACCTCCTTCGCCCTCATATTCTGGGGCTTCTTCACTATATTTAACATGCTTGGAATATGGACAAACAAGGAAGGGCGCAAATGAATTTGCACCCGTTTTATATTCACCCTCCGCACGCGGCCGCCCTCAAGGGCGGGAGCACATCAAACACAGCCGTCAAGGGTCGGTCTGACCGTGTTCTCGCTTCGCTGCGAGCCGCACCACTCAGCCCTTCCTCCCTTGACCGCTCCTTATTGCTGCGCTCTTTGTTGTCCATGCCAAATATGACGCGGACTATGTCCGAGACATATGTGGCAAGATTTTAAAAAGCGAGGTGTAAGATGATTGAATTTAGCAAACAGGTAGAAATACAACTTAATTTGGTTCGTACCAGAGCTGTTTGGCGCGTAGCGAGCGAGTTGCTGGATGACAGCAGTGAGCAGCATGAAAAAGCCATGGTTGAGCTAGCTGAAGCCGAAGCTGCATACGAGTGGATGAACGAATGCCTTCAAGCCTAGCCCGTTGCTCCTACCCTCCTTTCCCTTCGGGGAAGGAGGGTAGCTGTTCGACCGCACAACGTGCGGTCGAATCAACATGCGCTTTGGCGCATGTTGATTTTTCTACAGCAACTCCAGTTCCTGTTCGTTGCGATTTAATTCAGATAACGGACAAGCCGTTATCTGGGCTTTCCCACAGACCCAACCACAAACCCTCCCACACTGATCGTTTTACGGTACGCTGGGGGCTATCCGTAAAACGGTGTGGATGGCTTTGTGGATGGCTCTGTCGCGGGCGAGCCACGCCCCTTCGGGTGGATAAGCCTCTACATAACGTCACCATTTTCACTTCGTTTCAAATGGCTCCTCAGTGCCGTAATTCGTGTTCCCACTCATCACCTTTTTCTTTCAGAACGGCTTCGCCATTCTGTACACACCATTCTTACCACTGTGTGGTAATTGCAAGCCCTTGTTTTACAAGGTCTTTTAACGACATTCTCCACTTTCGTGGCGCATGTCTAATATGCCGTAAGCGGCATCAAAAAGCATTGTTTCCAATACTTTTTACGAAAGGCGGAAAACTCACATGAAACAAATAACCCTTAAATTGCCTCAACCCATGCTTGATGCACTCAACCACCAGGCCAAGGCACAAAAAGAAGATAGATCGACGCTTTTGCGAACAATCATAAGCGACCATTTTAATACTGCGCCTCTCGCCCAAAGTGACCTCGATGAGATTCGTTCGGTGTTGGTTGTTTTGCTATCGACCATGTGGGTCGAAGAAAAACACGGGCTCGAAGCCATCGCTAAAAAAGCAGAAGAGATCACTAGGCACTGGAATAAAGTGATAGAGCTAGGAGGTGGTCAATGAGTATATTTTCGGGAGCCGAACGTGGTGTTGCTCGAATCAATCGAGCCGTTCACCTGGCTTTACTTGTCATTTTGGTGTCCATGATTGGAGGCTCGCTGGCGGGAGTTGTGAGCTATAAAAAGCAGCAGTTGGCGTGGGATAAAAACGACTGGAAAAGAATTGAGGCTTTTGGACTGCGCAAGGCTGGTATCAAATGGGATTCGTATTTCCTTCGGCTTCGCGTTATGCCACATCCAAGATGGGCTACAACGTCGCGAAAACTGGACTACTGGCTTGCTCTCGAATTTGAGAGAAAATACAAAATACCATTGGTACAGATTTCACAAGTGGGTGCAGGTGGCTCTATTCTATTGTCGGTTTTATTTTTTGTTTATTTGTCGTTTAACGGAAAAGCTGATGATAAATTTCGCCGAGGATCTCAACTGCTTTCGGCCAAAGAACTCAAAGGGCACATCGAAAAAGAAAAGAAGGTGTCAAAAAACTGCATCAAAATTGGTGATGTGCCAATCCCTGAAGATGATGAGTTTAAGCATATCACTGCCACGGGAACAACTGGGGCGGGTAAATCTCAGCTTGTCCAGTCGCTTTTGCGCCAAGCTCGCGCGCAAGGTGATAAGGTGTTGGTTTTCGATCCAGGCGCTGAGTTTCTAAGTGGATTTTATAAAGACGGTGACACCATTCTAAACCCATTTGATATGCGCAGCGCATATTGGTCGCCACTCAATGAAATTGACAACCCAATGGATGCGGATGCGCTTGCGCATTCAGCCATCCAACCAAGTGCGGGAGATGCCTCTGGAAGCAGTTATTTCTATGAGGGTGGACGAGCAATCATGTCAGTTATTCTGGGCTTGATGAAGACTGGCCAGTTGAAGGATGATGTTGCGGATGTTTTTTGTTCATCGACAGTGGCTGATTTTCAAAAATACCTTTTTAAAACAAAGGCTTACAACTATGTTGACCCGCAGGCAAAAGGGCAAGGATCTGGTGGGGTTCTGAGTACAATTATTACACGCATCGAGAAATGGTCGTATTTGGCTGAGGTGCCAAAGACCAACCCTTTCTCAATTCGTAAATGGATCAAAAATGAAGATGATAATTCATGGCTATGGCTAACCTCGATTGAAAGCGAGCAAATCAGTCTGGAGGGCATGATTAGTACCTGGATTGATATTGCAGCCCGTCAGATATTATCTAGGGAGCCGAGGCAGGGTAAGCGGATTTGGATAGTCATTGATGAGCTTGCTTCATTGCAAAAATTGCCAGCCCTGTTGCGCTTGTTATCCATGGGTAGAAAATATCGAGCGGTGGTGGTGCTTGGCACACAATCACCCGCACAACTTGAACTTATCTACAAGAAAGAAGGGTTAAGGGTTATTGAAGATACAACAGGCACCCGCTGTGCTTTTCGCCTAGAGAACGCTGAGAGCTTGGAAGCTGCATCGAAAATGTTTGGTGAGCATGAATTTCTGCGAGAAAATGAGAATGACAACACGGGTAAAATGCGCGGTAAAGCCTTTTCTGAGCAAGTCACAAAAGAGCGTATCATTATGCCAAGTGAAATCCAGACCCTGCCAGATCTTCACCATTACCTACGGCTGGCTGGTGGATTGCCAGTTGCAAAACTGAAGCTTCCGTATGTCCCATCAAAGAAGGTAACTGAACGCATTATACCCCGTGAGATAACATTTAAAACGCCTGTCACTGGCGTGTCTTTGAAGGATTTCTAATGCTCTCATTCCAAACGTTATCAGGTGGCAATGGTCGATCAGGGTCGTCTCTTTCAAGCTACTTCGAAAAAGAAGCAGATACTGAAGATTATTGGGTCAAGGACTCTGTTCTGACCCCTCAATGGTTTGGTGAAGGTGCGAAAGAGCTAGATATGGTTGGGAAGGTCAAGCAACAAGACTTTATGCGCACGATGAATCGCGTTTTGCCAGATGGTACGCAACTGCCAAAAGGTCGTGGTGGGAAATGGCGTATGGGCTATGACCTTACGTTCTCAGCCCCTAAGTCAATCTCCATGCAGATTTTAGTGGGTGGTGATGAGCGGCTTATGCAAGCCGTGCAGGAAGCTGCAAAGGAAACGTTGCAGAGCATCGAACAAAACACACTAACAAGCCAGGCCAAAGTAAAAGGAAAAATAAAGCATGAGCATACAGGTAAAATGGTTGCGGCTACGTTCACGCATGAAACATCCCGTGAACTTGATCCGCAGGTGCATATTCATTCTGTTGTAGCGAACATGACAAAGACAGAGGACGGTAAATGGCGTGCTTTGTATGACAAGCCTCTAAAGGTCGAAAAGAAAGCACACGGGTCAGAATTTAGAACGAGGTTGCAGGATAAGGCTCAAAGGCTTGGTTATAAAATCACGATAACCAACGAAAAAGAAAATTTCTTTGAGCTGTCTCATATATCG
>JALUXZ010000025.1 GCA_027018935.1 Mariprofundaceae bacterium | reverse complement strand
GTTCGTTTGCTAGATGGGCAAGCTGGCGAAGTGGTGCTTAAAGGTGGGCAAGGCGTAGGCACGATTACCATGGCAGGCCTTGGCTTGGAAGTGGGCGGCCCTGCGATTAATCCTGTACCGCGAAAAAATATTGAAGCCAATGTGCGTGAAGTCGGCGGTGATTTGTTAGAAAATCACGGTTTAGAAGTGACGATTTCTGTGCCTGATGGCGAGAAAATGGCGAAGAAAACATTGAATGACCGCCTTGGTATTTTGGGTGGTATTTCAATTTTAGGAACAACAGGCATTGTGCATCCCTATTCCACAGCTGCATTTCGTGCATCGGTGGTGCAAGGCATTGAAGTGGCAGCCAATCAAGGGCAAGACACAGTTGTATTGACCACCGGTGGGCGTACAGAAAAGTTTGTGATTGCGGCATTGCCAGAGCTTGAGCCAGCTTGCTTTGTGCAGATGGGCGATTTTTTAGGCCCTGCGCTCGATACCTGCAAAAAAGAAAAGATTAAGCATGTGATTATCGGTGGCATGGTCGGCAAACTCACTAAAATGGCGCAAGGCGAAGTGATTACCCATGCCAACCGCAAAGCGGTGAATACCGATTTATTGGCAGAATTGGCAGAAGGTATTGGCGCACCACCAGCTTTGTGTGAAGAGATTCGTGCAGCCGAAACAGCGCGGTTTGCTGCTGAAAAATTAGAAGAAATTGGTTTGGCAGATAAGTTTTATATTGCTTTGGCAGAGCGCACGATTGCTACCTTAAAAGAGCGTTACCCCAGTGAGTTTAGTGTGCGGGTGATGGTGTGTGATTTTTCGGGGAATCAGCTTGCAGATATATCAATCTCGGATATGCCATGAATCAAATGGACATGAGCCATGAAGCACTAGCTTCTTTACGTAAAAACCACCCTGCTTGGCGTTTGTTACGGGCGGATTCGTCACCCTTGGTTTCAAGCTTTTTACACCGTGTATTTATTGTGCCCAATATACGGGAAATCGCACAGGTTGATTTATTGGAAGCCTTGGATGATGAGTTGTTTGCCTTGCGTGAGCGTTTGGGTGATGAAAGCTACCCACGCGATGCGCAAGACTATTTAAACGATTGGGCGGATAATGCCCAAGGCTGGTTGCGTAAATTCTACCCCAAAAACTCCGATGAACCGCATTATGATTTAACACCTGCGACTGAAAAAGGTATTCGTTGGTTAGCTGGGTTAACAGAGCGTAGTTTTATTGGTACAGAATCACGCTTGCTGACATTGTTTGATTTATTGCAGCAAATTGTCGCAGGCAGTGAGACAGATCCTAAGGTACGCATTGCTGAATTGCGTAAAAAACGGCGAGCGATTGCTGCTGAAATCAAACAAATTCAAGCTGGCGACATCCCTTTATTGGATGAAACCGCTTTAAGAGATCGTTTTCAACAATTTGTGATGATGGCAGGCGAATTATTAAGCGATTTCCGAGAGGTGGAACAAAATTTTCGTCTGTTGGATAGACGAGTACGTGAGCGCATTGCCCTTTGGGAAGGCAGTAAAGGCGAACTACTAGAAGATATTTTGCATGAATGTGATGATATTACCGAATCAGACCAAGGGAAAAGTTTTCGTGCTTTTTGGGACTTTCTTATGTCCAGCTCTAGGCAAGAAGCATTGACCGATTTGCTGGATCAGGTGATGGCATTATCCCCTATTGCAGAATCTAGACCCGATTCAAGGCTGCGTCGGGTGCATTATGATTGGCTTGAAGCAGGTGAACATACACAGCGAACAGTCGCGCAATTGTCCAGCCAGCTACGGCGTTTTCTGGATGATAAGGCATGGTTGGAAAACAAACGTATTATGGAAATTTTGCGTAGCATCAAAAGTAATGCCCGTGATACCATGCAGCAGCCAGCACAAGATTTAGGCATGCTTATGGATGATATGAAAGTGGAATTCACCTTGCCTATGGAACGACCTTTGTATCAACCGCCCTTACAAACCGTGATTGATGCCGTGCAACTGGAAATGGGGCAAGAAGATGATGATGTGGGAGCTTTGTTCTCACAAGTTGTGGTGGATAAAGGTCGGTTAAAACAAGTATTAGCCCAAGCCTTGCAGGAACATTCGCAAATATCGTTGGCTGATTTATTGCGTGAACACCCTTTGCAACATGGTTTGGCAGAGCTGGTGATATGGCTGCAGATAGCAAGTGATATGGCACAATGTATGATTGATGACACACAAGAAGATGTGGTGCAGTGGCAAACTGAGCAAGGTTTGGTGAAACAAGCACATTTACCGCATGTATTGTTTGTGCGATGATGATTAGGAGTGTTTCGTGAATGAGTTAGAGCTACAAGAAAACGTTCAGCGTAATGCAAAACTATCTGCTGTGGTGATTGCTTTGTGTAAGGGTATGATTGATAGAGAGGCTGATAGTCAGCTTTGGCAATGGCTGTTAAATATTCAAGTGGCAGTGTCTGAATATGTGGCAACACTTGGTTTAGAATTAATATTAGATGAATCTGAAGGTTATGCTTTTTTGCGGGCGCGAGAATATGATGCAGAAGATGACAAATTACCGCGCTTAATTCCACGTCGCCAGCTATCATTTCATGTAAGCCTTTTATTGGCATTGTTGCGCGAGAAAATGGCTGAATCGGATGCATCAGGCGGTGAAACACGGGTGATTGTGTCGCGTGATGAGGTGTTGGAAATGATTCGTATCTTTTTACCAGAAGGTAGCAATGAAGTGCGTTTGATTGATCAAGTCGATAGCTATATCAATCAAATTGTGAAGATGGGTTTTGCACGTAAACTGAAAGGCTCGGATAAGATGCTGGAACTGCATAGGATTATCAAATCCTTTGTCGATGCACAGTGGCTGGCTGAATTTGATCAGCGCTTGAGTGAGTATCGCAAACAGCTATTGCCGCAAGGAGATCATTGATGGAGCCCCTACTAAATTTGGACTTTGTGCAGGATGATGCTTTAACAGGCTTTCGTCTCAAGCGTTTGGAAGTGTTGAATTGGGGCACCTTTGATAAAACGGTATGGTCGTTTCATCTTCATGGAAAAAATGCCCTACTCACAGGTGATATTGGTTCAGGTAAATCAACACTGGTGGATGCCGTGACAACCTTGCTCGTGCCTGCCCATAGGATTGCCTACAATAAAGCAGCTGGTGCGGCTTCCAAAGAGCGTGACTTGCGCTCCTATGTGTTGGGACATTATAAATCTGAGCAAAGTGAATCTGTTGGTACTGCTAAGCCTGTGGCATTGCGTCAAGCTGGTAGCTATTCCGTAATTTTGGGTGAGTTTTACAATGAAGGTTATGAGCAAACGGTTACTTTGGCGCAGGTATTTTGGTTTCGGCAACCGCAAGGTCAGCCTGAGCGTTTTTATGTGGTGGCGGATCATAGTTTAACGATTCAGCATGACTTTGGTGGCTTTGGTTCTGAAATGAGTGCTTTGCGTAAACGCCTCAAACAACAAAATGCTCATGTGTTTGATGCCTTCCCCGCTTACGGAGCATTTTTTCGACGGCGTTTTGGTATTGAGAATGATCAGGCTTTGGAGCTATTTCATCAAACCGTTTCCATGAAATCTATTGGCAATTTAACTGAATTTGTACGCGGGCATATGTTGGAGCCCTTTGATGTGCAGCCACGTATTGATGCTTTAATTGCACATTTCGATGATTTGGACCGGGCGCATAAAGCTGTGCTTACGGCAAAAAAACAGGTGAGTTTGTTGCAGCCTTTGGTGCAAGACTGCCAGCAGCATGCGACGTTGGAAGATGAGAAAAAAGAGTTGGATGGTTGTCGCAATGCTTTGCAGACTTATTTCTCAAATTTAAAATCCAGCCTGCTTATGCAGCGCATGTTAAAGCTTGATGCCGAGCTTGAACGCTTGCAGCAGCGCATTGTGCAACTTAGCAATAAGGTTGAACAAGGTAAATTAGAAGAGCGTGAGTTGGAGCGGGCAATTGCTGATCAAGGTGGTGATCGCATTGCTTATCTGGAACAGAAAATAGCTGAAAAAGAAACCGAAAAGTCACGTTGTTTGCAACGAGCCAAGTATTACGATGATTTGATTAATCAACTTGCATTGCCTGCGGTTAAAGATGTGGATGTTTTTTTGCAGCACAGACAGGACTGCCTT
>JALUXZ010000024.1 GCA_027018935.1 Mariprofundaceae bacterium | reverse complement strand
GACTAAACTAGGGAGGTGCTGATTAACTCTGGATGAGTGGATATGCGATTCAAAATTTTCAACCCCAAGGCGGCAAGCGCAAGTAATAGCACCGCTATTGTTAAGTTTGCCAACGCCGGCGTTGGTGATTTTGGGCGCATAGACACCATGCATTGAGTTAATCAGCACCTCCCTAGGCATCATCTACTTGTTTAATAAAAGGAGCCCGCTGTTTCCATGCTTAAAACACAGGTTAAAAAAATCATCGATATGGATGTCGCAGATATTGCGAGCCTTCCCGCTTTAAAAAGGCATGGCGCAAGCCTTTTACGTTTTACATCACGCATTATTCATCGTTTTATCAAAGACAAATGTATCCAGCGCGCATCAGCATTGGGTTATGCTTCACTCTTGGCAATTGTGCCTTTGGTTGTGCTTGGTTTTTCTGTCTTTACAAGTTTTCAGGCTTTTGACACCATTTCTGGTCATGTTCGTGATGCGCTTTTGGAATACCTTATCCCCACCAGCCAACAGGTCGTACAAAATTATCTTGGTAATGTCACAGACAAAGCTGGCGCACTGTCTATTTTTGGTATTCTTGGACTATTGATTACAGCAACAGCTTTATTAAACACAATGGAAGAAGCCTTGAATGACATCTGGCGCATTTCAAGGAAACGCCCATTATTCTCTAAGTTTATTACCTTCTGGTCTTTGCTAACACTTTCGCCTATTTTAATTGGTGCATCCATTAGCATTACATCTTACTTTGCTGCTTTGCCTATCATTCAAAATGTTACAGAGGGTGCCGCTGCCATTCGGCATATCCCATTTCTCATTCCATGGCTTATTTCTTCCAGTGCCATGACAGCTTTATACATGGCTTTACCTAATACACGTGTACCTATGCGTCATGCACTTGTCGGAGGCATGGTTGCAGGCGCACTGTTTGAGCTTACCAAACTTGGTTTTACATTTTATGTGACCGAGCTTGCTAATTATGAAAAAATTTATGGCGCACTGGGCACACTCCCCGTCTTTCTTATTTGGTTATATCTTGTTTGGGTACTGGTATTGCTTGGTGCAGAAGTAACATTTTGCCTACAACACCCCGAACAATCCCAACGCCATGACAAGTGGCTTGTTCGTTCAGGTATTCGTAATTTTTTCATTCACTTAGCACTTATTCGTGCTGCACAGGCCATTCAAAAAGGCCATGATTTACATTTAAGCGAGCTGATTGAAGAAACAAATGTTCCAGACAATATTCTGCAAGAATGGCTGGATAGTTTGTGCAAAAAAGGTTTGCTCAAACAAGTCATCACCGATGACCCGCGCGGCGCATGGGTACTCGGACAAGATGCAAGCACACTGACACTCCAGCATATTCATGATGCCTTGCAACCCAATGCTATGGAAATTCCATCAGCATGGCAGGATAGCCCGCTGGGAAGCACGTTGAGTGGATTATATTTCCGCATGCAACGTGAGCACGAAGCTTATCTAGCAGATATAAGCATACAAAGCTTGCTCGATAAAGAGCAGAGCCCTACATAAGCAACCTCTAAAAGGAATAACTATGACCACAGCCCAACTAATTATTTCAGCCTCTGAGCACGATGCAGATATGCTTTATATTTCACGCATGTTTGTACCCGATGCATTTGTTGCCATCGGCATAGAAAGCGAAGGAAGCAAACAATGGCATGGCTTATTCTCACCTTTAGAAGTTGATCGGGCAAAAAAACAATCAGGCTTTCAGCACATTCATCTCGATAGCATTTGGCGAAAAAAAGCCGAAGCATTGGGCTGGTCATCGAGCCTTGCCAGTGCCGCAGCTGCTTTTCTCAAAGAGCATGGCATTAGTAAGCTATGCGTGCCAGGTCAGTTCCCCTTGATGTATGCAGAACAATTGCGTGAATTAGGCTTCCAAATCACTGCCCAACAAGGCTCTTTATTTCCCGAACGCGGTATAAAAAATGAAGCTGAAATAAAACAATTGGCACGTGCCGAACGTCTCACCAAACGCTCCATGATGCAGGCTGAAAATTTTCTTGCAGCATGCAGCATTGGCAATGACAACATTTTACGCCATCCCGACGATGCCAAAACAAAAGTAAAATCCAAACATGTACGGGCAGCTATTGAGACATTTCTAATTGGTCAAGGTGCCATGCCAGCCCACACCATTGTTGCTTGCGGCAAAGAAGGCGCAGACCCACATAATATTGGTTCGGGCTTCATTCGCGCAAACCAATCCATCATTATTGATATTTTTCCGCGCTTGCTGGATTCTGGTTATTGGGGAGACATGACACGTACGTATGTCAAAGGTAAAGCTCCTGCAACATTAAAGAAAATGTATCAAACCGTGCGCGAAGGACAGGATATTGGGCTTAATAAAGTTGCCGATGGTGTGCATGGCGCAGAAATTCATAGCGCGATTCTTGAGCACTTTGAGCTGCAGGGCTTTAAGACAGGGCTTAAAGGAGGCAAACAAACAGGCTTCTTTCATGGTACAGGGCATGGTGTAGGCTTAGAAATTCATGAGTCTCCACGCATTTCAGTGCGTGATGATATTTTACAGAGCAATCAGGTTGTAACTGTTGAGCCTGGACTATATTACCCCGATATAGGCGGCATCCGCCTTGAAGACATGGTTGTAGTTCAGAAGCATGGCTGTGAAAATTTAACCAAACACCCTAGAAAGTTAGAAATAGCCTGATATAGCCCACATGATTCACAAACACTACGCAATCATCACGATGATTTATGAATCATGCGGGATAGACTATTCATGAAGAAAAAACTGAAAATTATTAGAATTCTGTTACACTATGTACTAGACTCACTCTTAATGAGTATAAAATCATAGGATATAAGTATAGTGAATCAAGAATTTCTCGACCTTTCAGGCATCAACACACCAAGATCATCTCAAACCGCATTGTATGCGGAAGAGTTTCCTATTCTTAAATGCCTTTCTCCTTTGAGCCTACGCATTTTAAATGATGCCAGCCGTACCATACATGTATCAAAAGGTGTCGAGATGGTTCATGAGGGCGACACCCCACATGACCTTTATTTTATTAAGAGCGGGAAAATATCTATTGCCAAACAGCATGGTCAAAAAGTAAAAATATTGGCACAACTATCAAAAGGCGAAGTGTATGGTGAATTTGGTATTTTACGTCAGAAGTCACGTTTTGCATCAGCTTACACAGCATCTGCCTGTGAAATTGTGCGTGTTGAATTATCAGCTGTACAACAAGTATTGGATGCGGATTCGCATTTCAAGGCTGCCCTAAATAAAATTCTATCTCAACGCATGTTGGATAGTTTTTTCTTTAGTCACCCCGTATTTAAAACCTTACCCGAAGATACTCGCATTCAAATTTCAAAAGAACTGCCAGTGCATTTTTACAGCCGCGATAGCCGCCTCTTTGTACAAGGTGAAAAACCACAGGGTATTTTCCTGATTTTATCGGGTGAAGTTGAAATTCACTATTTAAACCGTAACCGTAATGACATTCTTTTGGAGATTCGCCGTGACAATGATTTGATTGGCGAGCTAGCTACAAAAAATGGTACATCTCTCGCATATTCAGCTGTTGCTGCCAGTGATTTGGATGCCCTACTTTTGGATTCAGCGGCCATGAAAATTATGCACGATCATCACCCCGAAACCTTTAAAAATTTAGAAAATTACATCAATACGCGTGCTATGCACACCACAAATCGCCTAAAAGAAAATAACCATCAGACTGATATTTAGATTCACTTAATCCGAGCGCAAACCCTTTATTCCACCCAGCCGCCACAGCACCCATGCGCCAGGCAGAGCCGCAATCGCCAAAACAATTACCCACAAAGCTGCCATCGCCGTTGCAGCATCAGCACTGGCTCCGAAATACACAGCAAAACCAACATAACCAGCTTCACGCACACCAAAACCATTCAATGAAATAGGCAATGTCGCCACCAATGCAACCAATCCGACCATAATTGAAAAGGCTGCCCAATTCATATCCAAACCAACTGCCATACCCAAAAACACATGCGCTTGCACAATCATCATCTGAAATATCAGAGATATGGGCAGACTACGCCACCACATGCGTTGAAAGCCTCGCTCATGCAATGGTAGCTGCTTTAATACCGCTAGTTTTTCAGGAAGCCGTGCATGTAACCAAGGGTAAAAGAACATCCCTATCCACATAGCAGCAACCAGAGCCAACCAACTCCACCACCAAGCTGGAGGCCACGAAAACATCAACATGCTCATGGTAAGTAGTGCTACCAGAGCATACATGCCATTCACACGGTCCAAAATCACACTGGCTGCAGCGCGCACACCCATCTTGGAGCGCCCTTCACTCTTGGCAAGCAAGATACCACGCACCACATCACCACCAATAGTTGAGGGTAAAAACAAACTGGCAAACATACCCAAGAAGTAAAGTCTGACTTTCCGCGTTCGCGATACTTCAATCGCCAAGCCTTTGGCAATCCAAGCCCAGCGCAGTCCGCACAACACATACCCCACAACCAAACATAACCAAGCTGCAACTAGCCACCATGGATTAACAGTTAAAATACGCTGCCATACCTGAGTCAAATCAACATAGGTAAGTACGCCGTATAATAAACCAAAGGTGAATATTATTTTTAATGCGAGAATCAAATGAGAGCGCGACATGCGGGCAACGTATCACATTCATCGGCACTGCAAAACCTTGGTATCATTTTACTCATGGGATTTGCGCTAAAACAACGATAGTCTGCGCCACTATGAACCGACTCGGGAATATTCCGCACCATCATTATATGTGGTATTTGATAGCCATTTGGGCTGTAATTACCCTGCCTTCTTTGGGGCTTGCGCCATTGTTTGATTATGACGAAACTATTTATGCCCAAACAGCGGCGGATATGATGCATAAAGGCGAATGGATTGTACCCACAGCCAATGGTCTACAATTCTTTGAGAAGCCACCATTTACCTATTACATGATGAATATGTGCTTTAGTGTTTTTGGTGAAAACTCTTTTGCCGCTCGCCTACCATCGGCTTTATTCACTTTATTCACTGCTATTTTATTATTTCGCTTTGGTCGGGAGATGCATTCTTCTCAATTTGGCATCGCAGCGGCACTTATTTTTCTATCCATGTTGGAAGTCGGTATTTTAGGACATGCCGCAATCCTAGATGCCGTATTAAACTTCTTTATTGCGGGTTGTTTGCTTAATTATTTCCGTTGGCTCAAATCAGATGAGCGTAAACATGCGCTCTGGTGCGCCGCCATGATGGGCTTGGCAGTGAGCATCAAAGGCCCTGTCGGAGCCGTTGTGCCTGTGCTGGTCATTATGGCTGACCGACTCATTGTTGGCGATTTATGGCGAACCGTGAAAAACATCCCTTGGCTACCTGCTCTGGCTCTGTTTTTCATCACCGCGACCCCATGGTATTTCATGATTTGGCTTGAGCACGGCATCGGCTTTTTATACGAGTTTATTGTTGTGCAAAATATTGGACGCGCCCTACATCCCATGCAAGGTCATGGCGGTGGCTGGCATTATTATATTGTCGTATTTATGGTTTCTGTGTTGCCTTGGCTGGCATGGATGCCTTACCTTATCAAAGCATGGCAGCGTCATACGCCTGAGATGTTTCCTCACATGATTCGCTTGGCTTTGTTGTGGAGTATCATTGTACTCATCTTGTTCAGTTTCGCACAAACCAAACTGCCGCATTACATCTCCTGCTTATATCCCGCGATTGCCTTGGGCATCACCGCAGCATGGTGGCACAGAGCCGCCGGTTTATCTCAGCTTTGCATCATACAGCGAGCCACTGTATGCATCTTACTGCCTGTCGCACTTGTCCTGATTGCCTTTCCGGTGATCTACCCATACCTCACAAGCTGGGTACATCATCCGCGTGCTATCGCCGTATTATCCCAAGCTATTCAGCCTAGCTTTTTAATCACCTTCGCAGGTATTGTTCTAACTGCCACCCTGATTTGGCTATGGCGAAATAAAGAGCCATCCTTGGCATTGCATCGTTTTATTATTCTCGGGTTATTGCTGCAATCAAGCCTAATTATTCCACTTGGAAGTTTTGCTGGAAAAATCGCCCAAGCACCACAAAGTCATATTGCCGAAGTGATACAATCACTGCCAAAAGATATGCCTATTTATAGTTATAATTTAAACTTTCCATCCATGTCTTTTCAATCGGGTCGTTCTTATCAAGTCGTCTTAAATCAACAGGGCATGCAAACCCTGCAAGCAGAAACACAGGCTTATGGCGTGATTCTGCGCAGTGAATCACTTACACAGCTTCCATGGTTAAAAGATAAAGCCGCAACCGTTGATCAAGGCGGCTTCTTGTTTTATGTGGTAACACCATGAAATTATCGGTCATTATTCCCGCCTATAACGAGGCAGAACGCCTGCCAAGCACCCTGCACGATGCACATACGTGGTTAGACAAACATCTACACGATGATTTTGAAATACTCGTCGTCGATGATGGTAGTAGCGATAAAACTTGCGAAAGCGTTCGCCAACTCATGAAAAGCATGCCTGAATTATCACTGATTGAGCAGCCTCAAAATAAAGGCAAAGGTGCAGCAGTACGGCGTGGCATGCTGGCAGCACAAGGTGATATTCATGTCTTTATGGATGCAGACCATTCCACCCATATTCGTGAAATCGAAGGTGTGTTTGCAAGCTTGAAAACACACCCCGAATGTGAAGTAGTGATTGCCTCGCGCCAACACCCAGATTCGGATATTTCCGAACATCAATCATGGTTACGTGAACATATGGGCAAGAGTTTTAATCTACTTATGCGCCTTGCGACAGGCATCGATATGCCCGATACCCAATGTGGATTTAAAGCATTCACTGCCAAAGCATCACAACAGGTTTTTTCAGTGCAAAAGCTCGATGGATTTAGTTTTGATGTGGAAGTTCTATTTCTTGCGGCGCGCATGGGCTATCAGGTATCTGAAATCCCTGTGGAATGGGTGAATGAACCCAATTCCAAGGTTCGTATGCTGATTGACCCACTCAAAATGTTTATCGACATCCTAAAAATCCGTCATTTACACCGTTAAAGAGCCAATATAGCAATCCATTTTAGTTCATTCGGAGAGACACATGCCTAAATCACACAAAATATCCAACAGCGAATATGAAGACGCTTTATCCGATATTCATGAAGAACTGGTAAAATGGCAATACTGGATTAAACAAAAAGGTCTGCGTGTGATGATTGTCTTTGAAGGGCGCGATGCCGCTGGTAAGGGTGGTACAATCAAGCGGCTAGTTGAGCCTTTAAACCCTCGAGGCTGCCATGTTGTCGCCCTACCAGTACCTTCAGATCGAGAAAAAACACAATGGTATTTCCAACGTTATGTGCCTTATTTTCCTGCCGCTGGTGAAATCGTAGTATTTGATCGCAGTTGGTATAATCGTGCTGGAGTCGAGCATGTCATGGGCTTTTGTACGGACACTGAATACAGAGAATTTTTGCGCTCATGCCCTGAATTCGAGCGCATGCTTGTGCGCTCTGGCATTATTTTATTAAAATATTGGTTCTCAGTAAGTGATGAAGAACAAGAACGCCGCTTTCAAAAACGTGCAACAAATGCCACAAAACACTGGAAATTAAGCCCTATGGATTTGGAATCTCGCAACCGTTGGGTTGATTTTTCCAAAGCCAAAGATGAAATGTTTTTCTACACCGATATTCCCGAAGCACCGTGGCATGTTGTCGATGCAGATGTGAAAAAAAGTGCTCGTCTGAATTGCTTGAGTCACATTCTTGATTCCGTTCCCTACAAAGACATTATACCAGCCCCCGTTGAGCTACCGAAAAGAAAAAAACAAGGTGATTATAAACGTCCTGATATAAGCACCCAAAAGTTTGTGCCCAATAAATATTAAGCTTTCAAGCCTCACTACGTTATAAAAAGCCATACTACCCTTTTTCCCTATAATCTTGGGCGAATCAAAGGCTTGCGACATGTGCCGAATGTCAATGTCAGATCTTAGGAGCACCTCGAAAAACCTCGGACGAGTCAAACGACGCTGATTTTTACTCATAGCAAGGCGCAATAAAATGAGTCATAGCATCGCTATTACCCATTTTATTCAACGCAGCTAGGGGTGAAAAGCACAAGTTTGGCGAAGTTTCGAGTTTTTTCGAGGTGCCCTTAGGTATAGCACACCCCTTGTCACCAAGGTACTTTAAGACTATAAACAATCTTGAATAAGCTAAAATAAAGAACGTTTTAGGAGGGGGGAGGGGGCATGAAAAATATAATAATCGGCTCTATCATGGTTCTGTTGATGGGGTGTTCATCTTCGGGCGTTGGGCAAACGGAAGAGGTGCAGGTTAAATCGCCCTCAGTGAAAGAGCACAAGCTGGTTAATAAATCAGTCATAAAAGAAACAAAAACTTCAAAGGATGAGCTTGTGTTGGTGTTGTGCTCAGCCCAGAAGCTTGCAGAAGCAAAAAGTATATTAAAGAAATATAAGCTTCAAATGGTGAAACAATCATCACCGACTATCATGACCGTAGCTTCGCATGGTGAGCAATCATCACAAGAGCTAAAAGAAATATTGTTGAAAGAATCCAGTGTTTTTTGCCAGGCTCAAGAAAATTACAAATATCATACAATGCAAAGTATGAAAAACATCAAGGGGAAGGGAAATGAATAATTTTTTTAAAAATATGAGGTTGTGGACGTTATGTTTAGGGCTTGCGATGTCTGCTACATCAGCGATTGCAATGCCACAAGGTCAAGATACTTTTGTTCAAGATGAGTTGCTAATCGTACCAGCCCCAAATGGTCTACTGAATGTAGGTGCAATGGGATATAAGGTGATGAATAAACAGGATGGCAAAACACCATTTTTGCGTGTGAAATTAAAAAAAGGCGAAACTGTTTTGTCGGCAATGAACGCATTAGCAGGTAATTCAAATATAGCATATGTGCAACCCAACTATATCTATAGAGCGGCATTAGTGCCCAATGACCCTAGATTTAATGAATATTGGGGGCTTAAAAATACAGGGCAAGCTGTGAATGGTGGTGCTGCTGGTACTTCAGGGGCCGATATGGCTGTTGAAAAGGCTTGGGGTGTCAACACAGACTGCTCGACGATAACGGTTGCCGTGATTGATACTGGCGTGGATTACAATCACCCTGATTTAGCAACAAATATTTGGAGCAATGCAGGTGAAATTGCGGGTAATGGTATTGATGATGATGCCAATGGTTTTGTTGATGATATTCGCGGTTGGGACTTTGTGCAGGCTGATAATGATCCCATGGATTTTGCACATCACGGTACGCATGTAGCGGGTACAATTGGCGCATCCGGTAATAATGGCGTTGGTGGCACAGGCGTTTGTTGGACATCAACCATTATGCCACTGCGCGTGCTTGGCTCGACAGGAAGCGGTACGACAGCAGATATTATCACTGCGATTGATTACGCTACAGCAAATGGCGCAAAAGTGATTAATATGAGCTTGGGTGGGTCTGGTGGTTTTACAGGTGATTTAACAGACCAAGCCATTGCAAGAGCAAATGCGGCAGGTGTGTTGGTGGTGATTGCGGCAGGGAATAGTGGTACAGACAATGATACAACGCCGTCATATCCTGCTGCTTATACACAACCCAATATTATTGCTGTTGCAGCCACAACACAGAGCGATGCCTTGGCATCATTCTCTAACTTTGGGGCAACATCTGTGGATATTGGTGCACCTGGTACATCGATCTTGAGCACAGTGCCTCCAGCTCGCAGCGCAATACCAGGGTGTAGTTGGAACTTTGATACCGCAACGCTTCAAGGCTGGACGGTAAACACATGGGACACAACTGGAGCACCTCTGTTAACAACCAATACTGTTGCAATCAGCACCGAAGCAGCAAAGTCACCATTCTACAGCTTAACTGATACTCCTGGTAGTGTTTATGCCAATAATCGTAGCTATCGAGCGGTTTCGCCAACCTGTAATCTGACTGGAGTACAGGGAGCACTGTTGAAGTACAACCTTGAACTTGCATCAGAGTCAAACTTTGATTATTTGTATGTAGAAACATCTCCTGATGGAGTGACTTGGACGGTAGGTTCGGCTTGGAGTGGCACAACGAGCGGGGTATTTTATCCATTGGAACTTGATATGAAAAGCCTTGATGGAGCCCCATCAGCTCAGGTTCGTTTTCGGTTCGACACAGATGCCACATTCGTGCTTGGTGGCTACCATGCAGATGATATTCAAATGACAGCACCCAATACAAGTGTTGCAGCACATTCTGCCGCAGATTATGCGTTTTTGGACGGCACAAGCATGGCAACGCCGAATGTCGCAGGTGTGGCGGCACTGGTATGGGCTGCAGATGCAGGGCTAACTGTTGCACAACTTAAAAGCCGTATTCTTAATAATGCTGATGTGAATCCAGCCTTAGCTGGTAAAACCGTTACTGGAAAACGTGTGAATGCTATGATGGCTATGCCGCTACAAGCTGCAACAGGATTAACTGCAACAGTACAAACTGCTTCAAGTGTAAGTTTATCGTGGGTGGATAACAGCATCAGTGAAAGCAATTATAGGGTGCAACGTGATGCAGGTGTTGGTTTTGCAACCATTGCTACACTGGCAACAAACAGCGCTGCATATACAGACAGCGCAGCTCCTTCGAATACAACGCTCACCTATAGGGTCGTTGCCTTAGCTCGTGATGGGCGCATCATAAATTCGGCTACAGCCTCAGCAACAACACCTGTTGCAACAGCGCCAGCTGCAACACCCGCTGCAAGCAGCGGAGGAGGCGGTGGTTGTGTGATGGGCGGACAGCAAAATGGCATTGACCCATTGTTTCCAATATTACTCGCTTTGGCTTTGGGGGCACTTTATCGTCGTAGACGAAATGTATAAGCAACTCTCTAGCTGATAATTTCTAAGGCTCCTGTTTTACAGGAGCCTTTTTTATAGGTAGGCACTATTTCCCAGAAATAGAAATGTTTACCTGTTAAGGTGTAGGCTTTCGGTTTGCCAGCCCTTTTTGTTAAATGTCATTTACAAAAAAAACTAAAATCACTTTTAACGTTGTTACTTACGTTGAAACCGAATAATTTGCCTACGGGACTTTTTATCTGGGCGTTTGTCGGGTCTGGGGGTAGAAGCAGCTAACATTTTACGCTGTTCATGAAGTTTTTCGCGGGCATGGAGGCTATCTTCACTCTCTTGATACAAAGCTTGGGCAATCGTTGCCGAGCCGCGTTTTTCCGCCAAGCCTAGCACAGCAATTATATAAACATCCAAGCCACGTTTGATTTGTAATACATCCCCAATCTGCACCATCTTGGAAGGTTTGGTACGTATGTCATTCAGTTCCACATGCCCAGCTTTGACAGCTTCACTGGCTAAACCGCGCGTTTTAAAAAAACGTGCTGCCCATAGCCATTTATCGACGCGTACACTCATCTCAATGCCTGCCAACGTTTTTCTAGTCGTTTGACCGAAATCGGCATGCTGGTTTTCAGCTCTTGTGCAAATAGTGATACCCGCAGCTCCTCAATCATCCAACGAAATTCTTGTAATTCATGGTCAATAGTATTTTTACCCTGCAACAGCTTACAACGTTGCTGATATTGCTGCCAAAACACTGCGACTTGTTCTGCCATTTGTTTGTCTTTATTCAAATCACGGGCTGATTTTTCCACACGAATATTCGCCGCATCAAGAAAACGAGGCAAATGCCGTAACCATGCGATGGGGGTAACTGCCACAAAACCATCAAACACAAGTGCTGCACATTGTTGTTTTACATCCTCTAGCATCACAGCTTTTTGAGGCGCAACACTGGCATGCATTGCGGCTGTTAATCGCGTATGGGCTTGTAGTGCTTCATCCGCCATTTTAATGATGCGTTGTCCTTCCTGAATCAGGCTTGCACGACCCTTTGCCAAGCATTGTTCAAAGGCTTCTTTGCTGCGTGGTAATTCAGCCGTTAAAAAGACCGATTCAAAGGTTTTTTCAATCACATCTTTGCGTAACCGTTCAGGCTCACCCATCAGGGCTGCCAACATCATCATGGGCTTCATATCTTTCATTTGTTTATCAAGCATTTTAACTTGTTGATACATCGCCAGCATGCATAGACGGCATAACCCTTTTGCCATCGCAGCATCGGCTTTGTCACGACTATCAAACATTTGAATCGCCACACTATCTTGTTTATCCACCAAGGCAGGAAACAATTGCAGGCTTAAACCCTGAGATTGTTTCACGAGCATTTCGGGCAAGGCATCAAAATCCCATGTTTTGATTGCTTTGCGCTCCAATGGATGACTAACGACAGCTTGCGTAACACCTTTTGAAAATTTGCGTTGTAACTGATGCAAATCACCACTCTCAGCGATTTTTTTCTTACGCTGATCCAAAACACGGAAGTTCATCAGTAAATGCTTGGGTAATTTCTCCAATGTCCATTGCTCCAGTGGAACGTAAACACCTGTCATACGCTCAAGCTCTTTGGAAAATGCTGGCAGTAATGCTCCCTGCCCAATGCTCATTGCCGACATAGCTGCCTCTGTAAATTGCGGTGCTGGCACAAAACTACGGCGCAATATTTTGGGCAAACCTTTAATCAACAAGGTCAGCTTCTCTTGCAACATCCCTGGAACCAACCATTCAAAGGTTTCGCTTTCTAATTGTCCAAGCATGGCTTGCGGCACAAGCAGGGTGATGCCATCGGCATGATGTGATGGGTCAAAATGATATTCATAACGTAAACGCTGCACGCCGATTTGAATAGCATCGGGAAAATCAGATGCATCAATGTCTGTATCTTGATTTGCCAATAAAATCTTCTTGGTTAAATATAAAAGCTTGGGATTCTTTTGCTCGGCTTCTTTCCGCCATTGCTCAAAGAGCTTGCCGCTGTGCACATGTTCGGGAATCAGTGCATCAAAGAATTCAAAGATAACCTGCTCTTCTGCCAGCACATCACGTCGCCGTGATTTGGCTTCCATTTTTTCCAATTCGTTGATGAGACTCTTATTGTGTTGGGCATATTTACCATGTGTTCGATATTCACCAAGCACCAAAGCATGACGAATAAATAACTCGCGCGACAATACCGCATCAATTGCGCCATAATTGACGATACGCTTTGCCACGAGAGATAAACCAAACAAATTCACCCGCTCATAAGCCAGCACTTGCGCCCGCTTGGATGACCAATGTGGTTCGGAGTGCTCACGCTTGATTAAATGTGGTGCTAATCGCTCTAACCATGTTGGGTCAATCGGCGCTAATGTACGAGCATACAACTTCGTTGTTTCCACCAAACTGGCTGCCATTACCCATTTGGGCGGTTTTTTATACAAGCTAGAACCGGGGAATAATGACAACTTCAAATTGCGCGCACCAAGGTACTGCTTCCCCTCATCTTGTACGGCAATATGCCCAAGCAAACCTGCCAATAATCCGCGATGTATCTCATCGGGTGTTGCAGGCTGTTGATTTGGTTTCATATTCAGCTCACGTACAATGCCCAATAACTGCCCATGCAAATCATGCCATTCTCTTAGCCGAACATAGGATAAAAAATGTTTCTGACAGAGCTTGCGCAATTGATTCTTGGAATGATGTTTGGCTTGTTCGTGATACCATTCCCATAGTTTTAACCAGCTTATAAAATCCGATGTTTCATCGGTAAATATACGCTGTTTCTCATCGGCTTTTTGCTGCGCATCCATCGGTCTTGAACGTGGATCTTGCACCGACAATGCCGATGTAATAATCAATACCTCATGCAATGATCGTTCTTGATGTGCCTGTAACAACATACGTCCCAAACGAGGATCTACAGGCAAGCGCACCAACTTTCTGCCAGTTGCTGTGAGTTTTCGTGATGCATCTACTGCCTGCAATTCATGTAGAAGACGATAGCCATCGGATACCGAACGTGATTCAGGTGGATTCATAAAAGGGAACTTCGCCACATCTCCCAAACCCAAACTCGCCATTTGTAAAATCACACTGGCAAGGTTGGTGCGTAAAATTTCAGGGTCGGTCTGCTCACTGCGCTGCGTAAAACTATTTTCATCATACAAACGAATACACACACCCGCAGCCACACGCCCACAACGACCCGAGCGTTGATTGGCACTGGCTTGCGAAATAGGCTCAATCGGCAATCGCTGCACCTTGGTGCGCGCGCTATAACGGGAAATACGTGCCAAGCCTGTATCAATTACAAAACGAATGCCCGGCACGGTTAACGATGTTTCTGCCACATTGGTTGCCAATATAATGCGTCGCCCGCGATGGCTTTGGAATACTTTATCTTGCTCACCCACAGAAAGGCGTGAAAACAATGGAATCACTTCTGTGTTTTTCATAGCATGTTGCTCAAGCGCATGACTGGCTTCGCGAATTTCACGCTCACCAGGTAAAAACACCAAAACATCACCCAAAGCATGCATGCGTTCCACTTCATCTACCGCAACCACGATTGCTGATGCTAAATGATTATCCAACTCATCTTCATCGCCAGCAATGGGGTGGTACACTATATCCACAGGATAACTGCGCCCAGATACTTCAATCACAGGAGCATCATCAAAGAATTTAGAGAAATGTGCGGTGTTAATGGTTGCCGAAGTAACAATCACTTTTAAATCAGGGCGTTTGGGTAACAGTTGTTTGAGATAACCCAATAAAAAATCAATATTAAGGCTACGCTCATGCGCCTCATCAATAATAATCGTGTCATACTGCTCAAGACGGGCATCGCCCTGAATCTCTGCCAACAAAATACCATCGGTCATCAGTTTTATATAGCCATCTTTTTTGCTATGGTCAGCAAAGCGAACCTTATAACCAACATGCTCACCCACTTTACTTTTCAGCTCTTGGGAAATACGTGTGGCGACACTTCTTGCTGCAATCCTTCGTGGTTGGGTATGCCCAATCAACCCCGCAATACCGCGCCCAAGCTCCAAGCATATCTTCGGAATTTGCGTGGTTTTACCCGAGCCTGTTTCACCTGCCACAATCACTACTTGATTCGACTGAATGGCTTGTGAAATCTCTTGCCGTTTGCTCGATACAGGTAGCTCTTCAGGATAGGAAATCTTAGGAACAGATGCTTTTCGTTGTGTATATTTTGTTGATGATTGCTGTATGTGTTGCTGAATCGTTGATAAGGCTTTATCAATAGGTTTCCCCTGCCTTAAACGGTGCGACAAGCCATGCAGACGCTTGGATAAAACGCGACGTTCAGACAACATGCAAGTTGTAAGTGCCGCAAAGAGTTCTTTGATTTGTTTTTGCTCAGAAACAGTATTCACCAGCGCACTCTGTTTTTTATAAATGAATAGGTCTATATTTGCGCCATGATACGCACGGAACAATTAAGTCGTCACTTTGATGATGTTATCGCACTGGATGCGAC
This sequence comes from Mariprofundaceae bacterium, assembly GCA_027018935.1. GTDB lineage: Bacteria > Pseudomonadota > Zetaproteobacteria > Mariprofundales > Mariprofundaceae. The sequence goes on along the minus strand of JALUXZ010000024.1, from coordinate 6,088 downwards.
AAATATTCACATCAAAGAACAGCAAACAACCGTCATTATGGGTGGTTCAGGCTCTGGTAAAACAACACTATTGCGTTTGTTGGCTGGTTTGGAATGCCCAACATCAGGGCATATTTGGTACGGTAAAGACGATTTGAATGGCATGAGTCAAAAATCTCTTTATCAATTGCGCGCTCGCATGGGCATGGTTTTTCAATATTCCGCCCTGCTCAACTCTTTAAGTGTTTACGATAATGTTGCTTTTCCTTTGGTTGAGCACACACAATTGGATAAGTCGGTCATTCATACCATGGTGACCATGAAGCTTGAACAAGTTGGCCTGCGTGGTTTCGAAAACTTAATGCCTTCACAGCTTTCTGGTGGCATGGCAAAACGCGTGGCATTTGCCCGTGCTTTGGCGATGGATCCAGAGGTTGTGTTCTTTGATGAACCTACATCAGGGCTGGATCCTATTTCAGCCGGTGTGATTGCCTCGCTGATTGGTGATATTACCAAGCGTACAAGAATGACCTCCATCGTTGTGACCCATGATGTGCATGCTGGGCTTGATATTGCGGATCATGTTATTTTGTTATGGCAGGGAAAAGTGATCGCAGAAGGCACATCCGATATTATTCGCAATAGTGATGATGAGCGTGTGCAGCAGTTTATTCAAGGTCGCCCCGATGGGCCTATTCCATTTTCACGCAGTGAAACATCCTATATTGAGGATCTTCTACATAAACCAGGCACGGTGAGAATATCATGAGCCAAACAAACACCACACAAAACAGCATGCTTACATTTTTTGGTAGCTTGGGACGCTGGTTCTTGCGCACCCTCGAAAGCATGGGTGATGCAGCAGTATTGAGTATCACATCACTGACTCACCTGTTTGCCAAGCCTTGGCAAGGCAAGCATATCGTTATACAACTCTATGCATTGGGTGTTGGATCCTTTGTTATTATCGCCATCACAGGTGCTTTTACAGGCATGGTTTTATCTCTACAGGGTTATTATACCTTGGCAAAATTTGGTTCAGAATCTCTGCTTGGCTCGGGTGTTGCCTTGGCAATTATTCGCGAATTAGGCCCTGTACTTGGTGCTTTTATGATGGTGGGTCGTGCAGGCTCAAGTATTACGGCTGAAATTGGTATTATGCGTGTGACAGAGCAACTTGATGCCCTACAAATGATGGCAATCAATCCAAAAGCACGCGTCATTCTACCACGAATTATAGCCATGATTATCGCACTACCCATATTGGTTACGATGTTTGATATTATTGGCTTGGTGGCTGGTTATATCGTTGGCGTTGAATTATTGGGTGTGAATGGTGGGGCTTTTATTGGTGAAATGATTGCTCAAGTCACTCCTATGGATTTATATGCTGGCTGGGTTAAAGCTATCGGCTTTGGTATATTAATCGGCGTTATCTGTACATATATGGGCTACCGCGCCACACCGACAACAGAGGGTGTTGCTAAAGCTACAACACAGGCAGTGGTTGCAGGATCGGTCGGCGTACTTGTACTCGATTATATTCTAACATCATTTTTCCTATAAAATAAGAGAGGTTATATGCAATCTTATCGCAAAACTGAAATTACCGTGGGCATTTTCGTATTTCTTGGCATCATGGCTATGGCTTGGATGGCAATAAAATTAGGGCAAGTCGGCGGGCTGGGCTCATCTGGCTATAATGTTTCCGCCACCTTTGAAGATGCTGGTGGCTTACGGGCAGGCGCGGATGTGATGCTTGCTGGTGTGTCGATTGGCCGTGTTGCATCCGTGCAGCTAAAAGGGCAAGAAGAGGCGTTATTGCAGCTTGAAATTCAGCAAGGTGTTGAGCTGACCACCGATGCTATTGCCGCCGTACGAACCAAGGGTATTATTGGTGAACGCTATGTGCGCATTAGTCAGGGTGCTGATGATGCGGTCATTGAAGATCATGGCGAAATCGAAGAAACTGAATCTGCTATTAATATCGAAGATTTGATAAGCAAGTATATTTTCTCAAACGCAGAGTAATAATTACACCTCCCTTACATACACATAGGCAGTAAACTTTGCTTAAATATTTAGAACAAGGAGTTCAATATGAACATCATGATGAAGAGTCTGTTAACATTTTTACTATTGTGGGTTGCTACACCTGTATGGGCAAGTGATGCCACACAAACTGATGATCCAAAAGTCGTTGTTGAAAAGGCCGTTAATGGTATTTTACATGCATTAGAGAGCCGTGCTGACCCTAAAACCCTGACCGAAAAAGACCGTGAAGCTATTCGCAAACAAGTTGAAGGGCGTTTTGATTATCGTGAAATGGCTCGTCGCAGTGTGGGCAAGGCTTGGAAAAAACAAACTTCTGAACAACAGGCCGCATTCACTGAAACCTTCCGTCAACTACTAGAGCGCTCATATGGTAACCGTCTTGCAGACTATCATGGTCAAGTCGTTGAATTTGATAAGGCTGAGTTCAAAAAGAATAAAGCACGGGTTAAAACACGTGTTATTGACAATAATAAAACGACCCCTGTTGCATACCGTTTACATAAAAAAGCTGATACATGGCAGGTTTACGATATTAAAATTGAGGGTGTAAGCTTGGTAGGCACATTTAGAAAAGACTTCAAAGGACCTCTCAAAAAAGATGGCTTTGATGGTCTGCTAAAAGCATTAAATGATAAAGTAAAACGCCTAAAAGAGAAGGATGCCAGCTAAGAACCCTTGATTGCACAGAAATAGCCATAGTGTGAAGTGCTCTTTACGTCATCTGAAAAAAATAGCACAACGTGTCACCATGCTGCTGTTACTGCTCATCGTTTTAAGCGGTGTTGCAGCATGGTGGCTACTACCTGACATCAATCGTATGCGACCGCATATTGAATCGTTGCTCAAACAAGAGTTGCAATTAAGTAAACTTAGCCTACAAGGTTTATCGTGGTATTGGGCAGGGCATGTCGGCTTTAAAGTTAATCGCTGCAACCTTAAAACAACAGATGGCATGATAAGTTTGGATGATTCGCAGTTGGCAGTGCAAATATCTTTGCTAGGGCTTCTGCGTGGTGAATTATGGGTAAAGCGGGTGTCATTACATGGTGGTGTATTGCATATTAATGCATCAAACTACAGCCATGAAAAGCCCATAAGTTTTTCGCCTACGCATTTAACCTTGGATGATATGAAAGTGCAGTGGCGTTATGCATCATACCAAGGAACACTGAATTCTGCGGCTTTGGATATAGATACCGCCTCTGGCACTGCTCTCCTACGCATGCCTGGCTTCCGACTAACCGCATCATTAAACCCTCACAATCAATTTATTTCCGCAGATTGGAAGTTTGACGATATGCAATGGCTACCCATTGAATGGCAGAAATTCATGTTGGGCGACATCTCGGGGGAAGCGCATCTAACACAGCAAAATAAACTGCAATGGCAATTAAAGATGCAAACACAAGGTGCTGCATCTATTAATTTTCCCGCAGGGCCATTTCAACTACCCTTCAATCAGCTGCTTTCAACTTGGGTTATTAATTTTGACGAACAGCATAACTTACAACAATGGGATATGCCTTCGTTAAAGTGGCTGCAGGGGAAAAACCAAGGTGTTGGAAATGCGCACTGGCAAGATGGCGAATTTACATTATATGCCGATTCTGAGCACTTGGATATGCCATTATTATGGTCATGGTTGCGCCCCTTGGATAGCTCACAAGATTGGCAGAATTGGTTAGGAAAAATGAAGGCAGGTGTTGCATCGGACATTCAAGTTTCCCTGAGCATGCCTTGGATAGAGCCTCTGAAAGGGTTGCCTAAAAATCAGGATTGGGATGCTTTGCGTTATCATGTTAGCGCAGAAATAAATGATGCGGATATTCATTTGGGTTTTGCGGATGACCGACTTGTTCACAGTAAAGCAAATGTGGATATTGATGAGCATGGCTTGCAGGCAAATATTAGCCACGTTGAATTACCACATCAGGCAGGCACGGCATCTGGAAGCTTATATATGCCGTGGAAAAGCTTATATATTAACATTAAGGCTCACGGACAAACAGATGTTGGCAAGTTGCAACAATGGATGAATCCCGAGCATGCCAAAAGCATGCATTGGGCGAATGCTCCTGCAACAACAGCCTTTGAGATGCAATGGAACCCATTAGAGGAAAACCCCAGCAAGCTACATATCTCACTAAAACCATCTGCCACATGGCATTTAGAGCCCAATAATATGCCTCTACAAATTAAATCGGGAGAAATTATTTGGGATTTAAAACAAGGTCTCAACGCAAAAAAACTGGCTATTCATAGTAAGTTTTTGCATGGTTCTTTATCATTTCAAAGCACCGAAAATGCGCTAAAAGAGATGCAGCTAATATCATTAACAAGCCACCTTCAAGGTAATTTTTCTGACATCGTCGCATACTACCATATCCCTATTGACCAAGCTTCTGGACAAGTGCAAGCAAATATTAACTTTGACCAAAATTGGCATGGCAACGTTAGCTTTAAACAAGCAGGATGGAAAAATTTTCTTGGTTCGAGTAAGCCTATTGGACTTGCTATGCAAGTAGCATTTCAAGGAGGCTTGAAAAATGGTAATCTCAAACTCAATAAGTTATTTTGTAATCAAGCCCCCATACAACTCAACGGCTCAGGACAAATAAATAACAACGGTCTGAAATTAGATTTATTATCCCTAAAAGCACCTGCTTTTGATGGCGCATTAAAAGTTTCGGCTCCTTTTACAAAAGAGCCCTGGGAAATGATGATTAAAGCCCGATACTTGAACCGCAAAGCATTGCCAGAGCAACTTCCACAAACAAAAACAATGGCAGATAAAGCTTGGTCTCTTCGAGCCAACATTGATACCTTTGTGTGGGATGATGCAACAATGAAGGGAGTGTCTATAAGGCTTGCCTCAAAACGCAATAGTGCTGGTATTCTTAAAGCTCATAACATTCATTCAGGCACACTTAACCTACAAAATGTATCCGCTCTATTTGCTTTACCTGGTGGTGGTGCCGTGGACTTAAGGCAATTATCTGCCTCCATGGGCAAGCAACACTTGATGCTTTCCGCATCATTAAACCCTGAAAAAGGCGGCGGCATGCATTGGCAAGGTTTTGCACAGCTTCGCGGCAATTTTGGTGAAACGATGCAACGGGCTGAGCTTACGGAATTATTTTCTGGTGGTGATATGCAAGCATTGTTTCTAGGGCAAGGCGTGTTATTACGCGATCAACCTTGGTGGGATGGGTTGCGTGGCAGACTACGTTTGCGTGTAGATGACGGCACGATTCTAAAAGGAGGCACGCTTACCAAAACCTTGGCAGCAATAAGCCTAGTGGATTTGCCTGATTTATTCCTTGGAAATCGCAAGGATTTAAATCAAGATGGATTGTATTACAAACGTTTGCAAATTGAAGCATCTCTACAAAATCAAATGTTCAATATTCAGAAGTTAGGTTTACGCTCATCGGCTATGGACATGGCTGGCAAAGGCAGCTTAAACCTTGAAAAAAATGACATCGACTTAAAAATGGTTGTGCGACCGTTTCAAAATCTGGACGCTTTACTTGGGAAAATACCCTTGCTTCGCGATCTCTTAGGTGGTGCAGCCCACTCCTTCATACGTAAGGTTTATCATATGCATGGTCCTATATCCAATGCGACTGTCGAACAAATATCACCTGAAAGTGCAGGTTTATCCAACCCTGGCTTGGTTGAAACTCTATTAAGCCTTCCCGACCTCTGGTTTGGCAAAAAAAGCAGCAATGTACAACCGTAATAACATGTTGCTAAGGTGACCTTCTTTGACTCGAGCCATCCGTAGCTCTCGGGGCAAGTGCGTCTAAATCCGCTGTCCTGCGGATTTATGGTTCTTTCTTGGGTGTGCAAGAAAGAATGCTATAGTGAATCATGAATTGATTTACCTGTTTCGTCATTCCCGTGAAAACGGGAATCCAGCCTCATTTAAATAGATTCCCCTCAGAAACACTTAAGTCATTGATATATTGATAGAAAAGATGGTTTAATGTATCCTAAAGTGCATATAAAGCATGCATTTATTGCCAAAAGGTTTGCACATGATCCGAGAAAA
>JALUXZ010000023.1 GCA_027018935.1 Mariprofundaceae bacterium | reverse complement strand
CACTAAGTTAAGCGATTCATACAGTATTCCCAACGTTTCTAGCCACTTTTATTTTACACTTTAAATAAGTGAAGAGTTGCCTTGCACTTCACCGAAAATGAGGTATTTCCATTTCGTGCTATGAAGTAATTTTATTCAGTGTTACGTTGGCTTAAATATGTTTCGCAGTCTAAGATATAATGGTTAGAGGCATGGGAGAAGAAGGTGTTATTTTTCAACATTCTTAGACTAATTTTTAGAGGTGCTGAATAGTTACAAAATGCTTAACTTAGTGCCATTCGGGTCAGGCCTTGCAGTCATGCATTCTGCTGACGGAATTATTATTTTAGGGTAGAGTGCAAGAAAAAGTGGTGGTAAGAAGTGATTAAATGCTTGATTACAAGACCTGACCCCGTTGCTTTCACGATGAAACGCGGAGAGTATTAAATGGAGCTTATCTTTTTTAAAGACCTAAACAAGATGGTTGCAAAGGAAAGCCCACTGAGGATTTATAATGCTAAAAAAGGCATTGGAAGTTTTGTGACCTTTGATGTTAATCATTTATCTTTAATACCTTTTGACAGATACTTTATGCATATATGGATTTATTTATGTGATTGGAAAGTCTTCAAAAACAAAGAAGAAATTTTAAATAGTGATGAGCAATCTGAAAGGATATTTTTTGAAGTAATGAGGGGGTTAAATGGAAAACAGTTATTAAGTGTTAATAAAATGGAAAGTGAAATGTTACAAATAAATATCTCTGATAATTATAAAATTATACTATTTAACAAGCAGTATGAGAGTGAAGATGACTGGGTCATGATATATTTAAATAATGGGAAAGTAATATGTTATTCTGAAGCGCAAGGTTTATATATTGTTAATGGTTCCGAAGTATGAGTTGCTGGAAAGTCGAGCCTGTAAATCTGTCTGTGTAAATTCATTACCTAAAACTTTTCAGGCATCCTGTCTGGAAACTCAATCATAAAACAATCAATGGGGTCCAATCAAGAAAATCGGGGTCAGGGCTTGATTCGCGGATTCTGCATTTGCTAAAGTGTTGTTTTATTGGCAATGTATGACTTATGTTAGTTGAAATGAATAGCGATAAATCCGCGAATCAAGCCCTGACCCCCTGACCCCTAATTTTCCGCCCAAGTTTCATTGGTAAAACGGTTGGTGGAACAGCGGGATATGGAGTAAAAGCTTTGGATGTGGGGGGTGTGGCAAAATGTGGATAGAATGACACTTCGCACTATGAGCATGGACTGTGTTAATTCAGGTGCATGTGATGTGTCGGTGTATGAAATGATGAATAGTTATCCTGCAAATAGGCAAGCCGTCATTGATGCAATTCGTCAAAGTGGGTATAGGAGGCAGCCATGAGAAGGCTTGTTGTGGCTTTAATCATACTTGTTACATCATCTTCATGTGCAGAAGAAATCAGCATTGAACAGCGAGTTCGATCTTGTGACTGGACACTACTGTCGGACCAAAAAGCCCTTCTCTATCGCGACAAAGATAATCATAATATTTTGATGATGGCTAGTGAGGTGGGGTGTTTTTCTTTGGTAGCGTCTCTAGTTGATAAAATTGATATTAATGAGCGTACTCGCATTGGAACTACGGCATTGTTTTCTGCTGTCGAAAGCGCAGACTCCAGAATAGTACGGCTTCTCATCCAAAAGAATATAGATGTGAATGCAACGGAATTTCTTAATGGCGAAGAAGCACTTATAGTAGCCGTTATGATGGGAAATATAAAAATTACAAGAATCTTACTCGAATCTGGAGCAAACCCCAATCGTACCGAGACTAAATTAAACTCTACTTCCTTACACATGGCTGTTTCAGCGAAACGTTATTCTTTGGTAAAACTCCTTTTGGAATATGGTGCAGATTCAACTATTAAAGCTAAACGTCTAGGGACTCCTTTGGATATTGCAAAGCGCAAAAAGGATGAGCGGATGATCAAACTGTTAACATCAAAGAGTTAAAGTCGGGGTCGAACCAATCTAAGTGACTGATATATAGAGTTCCCTCAGAAACCCAGTTTTTCATTTAGACGCAAATTACCCATTTAGAGTCCATATCCCCCTTTCAACTACTTAAAAGGCTCTGGTGTTTGATGTGATACTCTTGGATCCATATTGAAATAGCCTGAAATAGGTTGATTTGTATTTTGAGCAGCAAAAACTTGGCAAGGGCTACCAAGTTCATCACCAAGAAGATGCTTCTTACCCATGCCTGAGCGGTTGAAGCCAATCGAGCACGAATTTGATTGAGTCGGTAACCATTCTTGCCTTGTCCAAACTTGCCTTCAATGGGGATTCGGATGCGCTCATCAAGCCTGCGTTGTTTGCGGATTTGTTTGAGTTCCCTGGCATTCTCTGGTGTTTCTTTTCTCGGGCGACCCAAGGGTTTGCCTGCAAAGTTTATCTTTTTATCCTTCAACCACTTGCGATTATCTCGCAATCAATGGGGTCAGACTCGATTGATTTTATAATTTAGGGTATTTTACTTTAATATCATGCGCTTATGGAGGAAATATGATTTCAAAAAGACCAAGTAAATATCAATCGAGTCTGACCCCATTGATTAAAGCTTAAATTTGTATTTCCATGGCAGGGGCATGCTGCCATGATTACAATAATTGTTATGTATCTCAGTATGCCTCTTACATTTTCTTGGGGAGTGGTAATAGCGATTTTATGTATTTGGCTATTCTTTGCTGTTAGTTAGAAGCGACGGGGTCAGGTCTTGCAGTCATGCATTTTGCTGACGGAATTATTATTTTAGGGTAGAGTGCAAGAAAAAGTGGTGGTAAGAAGTGATTGAATGCTTGATTGCAAGACCTGACCCCGTTTCTTTCAATGGTTTTACAACCACCGTGACCAATGCCAAAGGGCAAACAACCACGACAACGAAGAACTCACAGGGCAAGGTGGTATCGGTGACCGATGCTGCAAATGGAACCATGAACTATGCTTATGATGCCTTCGGCAATCTGATTCAGACCACGGATGCTGCAGGCAATATCACGACGATGAGTTATGATATTCGCGGTCGTAAAATCAGCATGCATGATCCTGATATGGGTGTTTGGAGTTATGCGTATGATGCTTTGGGCAACTTGACTCGCCAGACCGATGCAAAGAATCAGGTCACCAGCATGCAATACGATTTATTGGGTCGTATGATTAGCCGTACAGAGGCGGAAGGCACAAGCACTTGGACGTATGACAGCCAATGGATAGGTGCATTATCTTCTGAATCCTCTCCCACATCATCCAAGAGCTATAGCTATGATGGTTTTGGTCGTGTGATTTCATCTACAAGTATCATCAATGCTCAGAGTTATACGGTTGGTACAGCGTATGACAACCTAGGTCGGGTCAGTACCATCACTTACCCCACAGGTCTAATGATTCAGCGCAACTACAATGCCTTTCATTATATGGCTTCGATTAGCAATGCCAATACAGGCGCGATGATTTGGCAAGCGGATAGTGTGGATAATTTTGGTCGCACCATTGGTGAAAGCTTTGGTAATGGTGTAAGCACTACGCATAAATATGATGCCATACGTGGCACGCTCATGAATCTATACGCCACTTCAAACGGTGCAGTGATTCAGAATTGGTCATATGATTATGACACAGTTGGGAATATGAAATTCCGCACCGATAGCGTGGTTGGATATACTGAGAATTTCACCTATGACAAGCTCAATCGTTTAGAAACAGTCCGCGATGGTGCAGGTGTGTTGCAGAAACAGTATAAGTACAATGGCATCGGCAATATCACCTATAAGACTGGCGTGGGATATTACGCTTACGATGCCAACCATCCGCATGCGGTCAGCAAGGCTGGTGGCAATAGCTATATCTACGATGCCAATGGCAATCAGACCTGCGGTGCAGGACGTACACTGCAATGGACAAGCTTTAACAAAGCTTCTGGTATTTGGACTGCAACGGGTTACACAGGTTTTGAGTATGATGCCAACCATAATCGCATCACCAAAACCACACCGACCAGTAGTACGGTGTATATCGGTAAAATCTTTGAAGAGATCACCATTGGCGGTCTGACCAAAGATCGAAATCATATTTATGCAGGCAGCAAGCTTGTTGCGAGTATTGAGAATAATGTGGGCGGTCTGACAAATACCCGCTACATGCATGGTGATCACTTAGGCTCGATTAGTGTGATTA
>JALUXZ010000022.1 GCA_027018935.1 Mariprofundaceae bacterium | reverse complement strand
GTGTTGCTGGTCAGTCTTATAGCGCAATCGAATTTATTATTGTGGATGGAGCCTCCACAGATAATACGCTCAATATTATTGAACGAAACAGTGAGCACATAACAACCTGGGTTAGTGAAGTGGATGAAGGGATTTCTGATGCCTTTAATAAAGGCTATGAGCTTTCATCGGGCGACTATATTTTATATTTGAATTCTGATGATAAGTTGCATGATAAGAATGCTATAGAGTCCATTGTTATGGATGCGGTTGCCAATGACATTCCCAAAGCTATATACGGTGATTGTAATGTTCTGAATCGAGGAACAGGTGAAGTTAGATATTTGGCATCTATTGAATTTGAACCAGAATTATTTTTAAAAGGGAAAATGATTCCACATCCAAGTTTACTGCTACATCGTTCATATTTTGAAAAGTATGGTTTGTTTGACACTAGCTTTTCTGTTGCGATGGATTATGAACTATTTTTGAGAGGTTTTTTGAACGAATGGGTTTTTCATAGTAAAGTTTTGGTGACAGATGTTAGAGATGGTGGGGTTAGTACGAAGCATCAGGCGACATCAGTAGATGAAATTATTAAGGCATTGGTGAAGAATAGCTTTATTCAACGTGGGTTTAAAGAAAAGAAACTTAGGCTAACTTATTTTATACGAAGTGTTGCGCGGCGCATAATTACTTTTTTTCGAGACTGATGTGTTTAGTTTGCTATAGTGTATGCAGAAAAATGAATGATAAGGGTTAGGATAGATATAATGAGTTCCATTGTTTTTTGGTTGAGAACAATTCTGAGCAAAGTAAAACGGAAAGCTTCCAGTGACTGTAAGGTGTCATTCTCTCAATGTGGAGAGGATATTATTGTTGACTATATCTTTACGGTATTGAGAAAGAATAAAATTACATATTTGGATCTTGGAGCACACAGCCCTACGTATTTAAGCAATACACATTTTTTTTACCTTAAGGGTAGCCGTGGTGTGTGTGTGGAGGCAGATCCCTCATTGATAGCGCCTTTTCAGCAGCAGAGACCCGATGATATTTGTCTTAATGTTGGTGTGGGTATGGAGGAGGGAGAAGGAGATTTTTATATCATGTCTTCCCCGACATTAAATACCTTTTCGAAAGAAGAAGCGGAGCGTTATCAGTCATATGGTAGGAATCGCATTGAAAAGACTGTTAGAATACCACTTAGAACAGTGAATCATATCATGAGTGAACAATTTGATGAAGCTCCAGATTTTATATCATTGGATGTGGAAGGTATGGATTTTGATATTCTAAAGTCATTTGACTTCTCTATATATCGTCCGACAGTTTTTTGTATTGAAACATTAATCTATGTTGAAGATAAAACGGAACGAAAGATCACTGAAATTATTGAATTTATGCAACAACAGGGATATTTTGTTTATGCAGATAACTACATTAATTCAATATTTGTTGATGTTAAGGTTTGGGAAAATCGACTATGAAGAATATTTTTTACAAGAAACAAACATGGAGCATAATTAACCATGAGTGAGTTGAGGAGCTTTTTTCGCCGCTGGCTTTTAGCTTTTTTATTGCCTAGGCCTCTGATTGGTATTTTCTACATTCCAAGGTATATGAAAAGTTGGAGGAATTATAGCAGTGTTGAGGAGTCAATGCCTGTAAGGCTGAGGGATTCGCACCCTTGCTTGACTGACTGGGTTTCAGAAACACCGTTTGATGCTCATTATTTTTATCAAGGAGCATGGTTAGGAAGAGAGGTAGCTAATGTAAAACCTTCATTGCATATAGATATTGGTTCGAGTGTAATGTCGATAGCTGTTTTGAGTGGTTTTGTAGAGACTGTTTTTGTTGATTACAGGCCATTGAAAGCTAATATAAACGGTCTAAGTTCAGTTGCTTCGGATATATTACACCTGCCCTTTAAGGTTGCTTCTATCCGCTCTTTATCGTGCCTGCATGTGATTGAACACATTGGACTTGGGCGTTATGGAGATCCAGTTGATCCTGAAGGGTCCAGAAAGGCTGCGAGTGAACTTAAATCACTGTTATCTCCAGGAGGAAAATTATACATCTCTTTGCCTGTGGGAAAGGCGAAAGTTTGTTTTAACGCCCATCGTGTTCATTCTCCTGAGCAAGTGATGAACATGTTTTCTGGCTTGAAGTTGATATCTTTTTGCTGTGTCGATGATTATGGAAATTTCGTTGCTGATGCTCCTACGAGCATTGCTGAGAATTTTGATTATGGATGTGGTATGTTTGTGTTTCAGAAGCTGGAATAGTTGTGAAGGTTCTTTGTGTCTTTGGCCAACATAATTATGGTGACCCAGAACGTGGGCTGGGATACGAATACAGCAATTTTATTCCTGCACTGAAGAATCTCGGGCATGAAGTATTGTTTTTTGAAAGTCTTAATAAGTCCTGTTATAACGACTATGCAGACATGAACAGGCAGCTGTTGCAAACAGTGCAGACAGAAAAACCAGACCTCATTTTCTTTGTGCTGATGACCTATGAAATTTGGCTGGAGACCTTGGATCTGATTCGGAAAGGAAGCGCTGCTGCTTTGATTCATTGGGCAACAGATGATTCATGGAAATATGAACAGTTTTCCCGTTTTATGGCTCCTTCATTTGATTTATATGCGACTACATACTCATCAGCAGTCGATAAAGCAGTAGCTGACGATATGGATAATTTTATGTTGACTCAGTGGGCAGCGGATAGTGAGCGTATGGTGCCCCCTCTTAAAGCGAAAGAGTGTTTATACGAGGTGAGCTTTGTCGGCTCCACTTATGGTAACCGTGAGAAGTGGGTGGAAGGGCTGAAACAGCGTGGCATTCAAGTTGAAGCATTCGGTTATGGCTGGCCTAATGGCCCAGTGCCTGTAGAGGATATTGCGAGAATTATGCGAGGATCTAAAATTAGTTTAAACTTTGGTGATTCGGATATGGTTATTCAGGGGGGTAAGGCGGTACGAAGCCGTCAGATTAAAGCTCGCGTGTTTGAAGTGACTGGAGCCGGCGGCTTATTAGTTACAGAAATGGCTGAAGATATTGATAAGTTTTACCTTCTAGGGAAAGAGATTGTCGTATTTGAAGGTGAGGATGACTTGGCTAAGGAGATTAACTATTTGCTATCACACCCCGATAAGCGCGATGCTATCGCTCAAGCTGGATATGCTCGGGCTAAAGCTGAACACAGTTATGAAATACGCTTTTCGCGATTAATTGAGAAGGTTATGGAGCGCAAGGGAGTAACCTATGTTGCTTCAAAGGATATTGATTTAGAATCATTTGAAGTGCTTGCAAAGTCTCATCGTCCGCATACCCTGTTGTTTTTGTTAAAGTTTCTATTGCTATTGCCTTGTATGCTTATTTGGGGAAAAGAGCGAGGAGGAAGAGCTGCAAGGCGACTTTTGTTTGAATTTAGCTGGCGCTACCTTGGTAAGAAAACTTACTCTGCGACAAATTGGGCTGGGCGTATTTTTTACAAACAAAGTTAAATGATTAGTGGCTTATTTTGCTAATTGAATCTAGGAGTTAATATGAAAGTTCTGGTATTGGGTGGCAATGGTTTTATTGGTTCACACATAGTGGATCAGTTATTAGTTGCTGGTCACCAAGTACGAGTACTTGGTCGATCACCTGAATGTTACCGTAAACCCTTGAAGCAGGTTGAATATCACCTTTGTAGCTTTGATAATGAATTTCAAGTGGCTGAGGCATTGGATGGTATGGATGCGGTTTGTCACTTAATTAGCACGACGGTTCCCGCATCTTCAAACCTTAATCCTATTGCAGACGTTGAAAGCAACTTGATTAACATATTGAGCTTACTTGAACAGATGCGTAAAAAGAATATTCATAGGTTACTGTTTCTCTCATCCGGTGGAACGGTATATGGTAACCCCGAATTATCCCCTGTAAGCGAAAATCATCCTTTAAACCCAATCTGTTCATATGGTGTAGTAAAGGTGTCTATTGAGAAATACTTGAATATGTACCAAAAAGTTTATGGTCTCCAACCTGTTATCTTGCGACCATCCAACCCCTATGGACCTAGGCAGGGAAATACTGGTGTGCAAGGGTTAATTGGAACACTGCTTGCTAGGGTAGAGTCCTCTGAAATATTTGATGTATGGGGTGATGGCTCTATTGTGCGTGATTATATACATGTTAGTGATCTAGCTCGGTTGTGCGTGCTGGCTCTGGAAAGTGAAGCTTGTGGTGTATTTAATGCGGGGAGCGGTAAAGGTTATTCGATTAATGAGATGATTAGTTTGATTTTTCAGGTAACTGGTAAAGATGTAGAGGTATCTTATCAGAAAGAACGCTCTTTTGATGTAAAAGAAGTTGTATTAGATATTAGTGCTGCTAATGCTGAATTTGACTGGAAGCCTAAGACAGCCTTGGCTGATGGTATTGCTGACCAGTTACAGTGGTTGAAATCTTTGTAAGATGCCTATTAAAGAAAAGAGTAGTTTAGGATATTCACTATGACACCACTTATTACGATTGCACTTCCTGTGTATAATGGTGCTAATACATTAGGGCATGCTGTATCTTCAATAATAGATCAAAGTTTTAGAAATTGGGAATTAATTATTCTTGATGATGGCTCTACAGACTACAGTTTAAAGGTGATGAATTCGTTTAATGACCCACGTATTAAGCTTGTTGAGGGCGAAAAGAATATTGGTCTTTCAGCACGCTTAAATATGGCAGTGGATATGGCTAATGGCATCTATTTTGCTCGCATGGATCAGGATGATGTGAGCTTTTCTCAGCGTCTCGAAAAGCAATTTGAATATTTACAACAACATCCAAACATTGACTTATTAGCGGCAGCTATAATTTCATTTCGAGGTGACTTTGAACTACTGGGTAAATTACCAGTGCTAAGTAAACACGAAGATATATGTTCCCGACCTTGGAATGGTTTTCACTTTCCTCACCCTACTTGGATGGGGCGGATAGAGTGGTTTCGCCAACATCGTTATGATTCTGCTGCTGATGGGGCGGAAGATCAAAATTTACTCTTATGCGCATATAATAATAGTCAGTTTGCGTGCTTAGAAGAACCTCTTTTAGCATATCGAGAAGGTGATAGGCCTTTAAAAAAGATGTTACGAGCTCGTCGAATATTTGCACGTGCATTTATGCGGTATTATATTGCTGAACGTAGTTACTTAATGGTCGCTCGTGTGGTCGCTTTGTTTTTAATGAAATCTACTGCTGATATATTGTATGCTGTACTTGGTATGCGTTGCATGCGCAATAGATTGCTTCCTTTATCTGAGCAGGAATTATCTGTATTAGACAGATTATGTAGAAAGTGAGATTATTTTGATAAATAAGTTGAAAGGCAAAAGAATAGCTCTTATTTCGACTGTCCCTTACTTTATGGTTTCCCAATTATCTTCTCAAATTCAGTGTTTTGCATCGTTGGGCATGCATGTAACGGTTATTACCTCATCAGGTGAGGAGTTGTCAGAATTGCCAAAGGATGATCATATTAGGGTTATGATCATAGATATTCCACGAAAACTAAATCCTTTGTCTGATTTTGTAGCTCTGTTAAAACTGATGCACATTTTTAATACGGAATCTTTTGACATACTTCATTCTTTTACGCCGAAAGCAGGGCTGTTATGTGCCATAGCGGGGTGGGCTGCTAGAATACCTTTGCGATTTCATACATTTACTGGTCAGCCATGGGTGACACGTAAAGGACTTATGCGGAGTGTGATGCGTTTTTCGGATAGGCTTATTGTTCAATTGATGCGGCATTGTTATGCCGATAGTCGTAGTCAATGTGACTTCTTGATTGCAGAAGGTATTGGCAATGCAAACGAGCTTAGTGTGATGGGGCATGGTTCTTTGGGTGGTGTTGATACGCAACGTTTTTCATCTGAACATTGGTCTGAAAAAATGAAATGTGAATGTAAAAGAAATGTAGGGGTAGATAAGGTATCCTTTATCTTTACATATATTGGTCGTATAACTGTTGATAAGGGAATCAGTGAACTTTTGGATGCATTTGAAGGCTTGAAAATAGCTTGTCCTCAAGCACATTTGTTATTGATAGGTCCTGTGGATGATGGGAAAGATGTTTTGGAGCGGGCAGAACGGCAGGAAAATGTACATTGTTTGGGCTATCAAGAAACCCCAGAGTGTTTTCTATCTATAACAGATGTTCTTTGCTTACCTAGTTATAGGGAGGGTTTTGGAACGGTGGTTATTGAGGCAGCAGCTATGGGTGTACCATGTATTGGAACAAAGATTCCTGGCTTAATTGATGCTATTGATGATGGTATGACTGGTATGCTTGTACCAGTGAAGGATAGTGAAGCGTTATATAAGGGTATGTGCCGATTAATGAATGATGAGAATCTATGTAAAAAAATGGGTGAAGCAGCTCGAACTAGAGTAGTCAATTTATATGATGCGAAGATTGTTCATTCTGAATGGGTCAGTGAATACGTTCGGTGGATGTAAAAATAATGAGATGTTTGATTACAGGTGCAACGGGTTTTGTTGGTAGTGCTGTGACACATGCATTGGTGAGATGTACAGGGTATAAAGTTATTGCAGCAGTGCGTCGTTCATCTCCTCTTCTGCAGCAACAGAATATTAATCAGGTCATTATTGCTGACTTGCAAGCAGCGACAGATTACTCACAAGTACTTGCAAATGTGGATGTGATTATTCATGCGGCAGCGCGGGTGCATATTATGAATGATGATGTTTATGACCCGTTGAGTGAATTTCGCAGGGTGAATGTGGAAGGCACTTTGAACCTTGCTAGGCAGGCAGCGCAGGCTGGTGTGCAGCGTTTTGTTTTTTTGAGTTCGATTGGGGTGAATGGTAATCATACATCCAAGCCTTTTACAGAAGAGGATATTCCACATCCACATGATGCTTATTCGATAGCAAAGTATGAGGCTGAGTACGCCTTGCTTAAGCTTGGCAAAGAAACGGGTTTAGAAGTTGTTGTTATTCGGCCGCCATTGGTTTATGCGCGTTATGCGCCTGGAAATTTTAAAACATTGATTGAGTGGGTGAAAAAGGGTGTGCCATTGCCTTTTGGTTCGGTGCAGAACCAGCGTAGTTTGGTGGCATTGGATAGCCTTGTGGATTTTATCGTGTTATGTGCAACGCATCCCAAGGCAGCCAATGAAGTTTTTCTGATTTCTGATGGTGAAGATGTTTCAACGACAGAGCTTTTGAGGAAGGTAGGTAAGGCTTTGGGCAAGAATATACGTTTGATACCTGTGCCTGTGGGTTTGATGACGTTTGTTGCCAAGCTTGTGGGCAAAGAAGATGTTGCCAATCGTTTATTTGGCTCGTTGCAGGTAGATAGCTCCAAAGCACGTGAACTATTAGGCTGGAAGCCTGTGATAACGATGGATGAACAACTTAAAAAAACAGTGGCAGCTTTGAAATGAAACAACTCGTATCTGTTCAGGTTGCCGCTGATTTATTTGATACCACCAACAGTAGGCGCTTTTAGGCGAGGCGGAAAAGCGCAACTTACTGCTGTAAGTGAGCATTTTCTAATGCTGGTATCGGGAAAATCGGTGGTGAGGTGAATGGTTTTACATTGATGTTTAAGAAAATCACCCCTCATCCCAACCTTCTCCCCTCAATGGGAGAAGGGCTTGGAAGCATACTGAATAGTTACAATAACTCTTTAATTTTCTTCTGATATGAGAAAATCATGGAAAAAAGATACTCCCCTCACTGCTGCCCCACTTGCTTGTAGGAACATGAAGTCTGATTTTTTAAAGTGGGTGTAAGTTTGACATTAGAATGTTTGAAATATTATACTTGCGCACATACAGCACATACAGCACATACAGCACATACAGCACATACAGCACATACAGCACATACAGCACATATACCATGACTTTGGAGGTTTATATGAATATTACACTTTCAGCGGATAAAGAATTGATAAAAAAAGGTCGAGAGTATGCCAGTGCACATCATACCTCATTGAATCAACTGGTCAGAGATTACCTGCGCAGAATTACTGGTGGTAATGATGCAGAAAAAGCAGCGGATGAGTTCTTGAGTTTGGCCAACAGTATGGCTGGGCACTCTGATAGTGGATTTAAGTTTTCCAGAGATGCGATTTATGATTGCCGCAGTGACGGATGAAACAATCTTTTATTGACACCAATATCATTGTCTATGCCAATGATGCGCGTGATAAGGAAAAACAGGCAATAGCATTGAATGTTATCACAGAGCATATGAAGTCTGGAAGCGGTGTTATTTCTACTCAGGTTTTGCAAGAATATGCCCATGTGGCATTGAATAAGCTGCATCAAAGGCAAGATGTGATTCTTAGACAACTGGTATTATTGGAGGAGATGACTGTTATTCAACAAAGTCCCGCTCTAATAAGAAGGGCTGTTGAGATAAAGGCTACGTATCAGATCAGCTTTTGGGATGCATGCATTATTGCTGCTGCAGAATATGCAAAATGCAATGTTATTTTATCTGAAGATATGAATGCCAGTCAGTTTTACTCTGGCATTGTTATGCAAAATCCATTCGCAAGCCTGTTGAGATAAATAAATATATATGAAACGTTTGTTTGACATGATGTTATGTTTGTTTGTTTTGCTTGTTACCGCTATTCCCATGTTATGCGTTGCGATATTGGTGAAGTTTACATCCAAAGGCCCAGTGTTGTATTGGTCGGATAGGGTTGGCAAGGATAATCATATTTTTTCTATGCCCAAGTTTCGCAGTATGAAGGTGGATACCCCTGCTGTGGCAACGCATTTGTTGGAAGACCCGAAAAGTGTTTTAACACCGATTGGTGATTTTCTTCGCAAATCAAGCTTGGATGAGTTACCACAATTATGGTGTGTGCTAAAAGGTGACATGAGCTTTGTTGGCCCTCGTCCTGCTTTGTATAATCAGGATGATTTGATTGCCTTGCGTACTGAAAAGGGTGTGCATGTATTGCCAGTGGGCGTAACAGGTTGGGCGCAGGTGAACGGACGTGATGAATTACCTATTCCACAAAAGGTTGATTTGGATGTTGAATATTTAGAACGGAAATCATTTTTCTTTGATATGTATATTTTATGGCTGACCTTTATCAAGGTGATTCGGCGAGATGGTGTTTCGCATTGATGATGTTGAAGCTGGTTATTCATGGATAATACGGAATAGTTTGCATAATAGACTTGACTATTTTTCAATGTTATAAATAATAGTCACTATGAAGCGTTATCTTTCCAGCCAGATGTTATCTGATTTGAGTGAAAAAATGATTGTGCTGACTGGCCCACGTCAGGTGGGAAAGACCACATTATCAAAAGAACTTATGCAGCATTATCAACGGCCTCAGTATTTAAATTGGGATGTACCTGCTGATTGTCGTATTTTATCGGAGCAAAGTTGGAGCCCGCGTGCTGATTTGTTGGTTATGGATGAAATTCATAAAATGCCGAAGTGGAAGCAGTATTTGAAAGGTGTGTATGATGCTCGCCTTGATGGGCAAGCTATTTTAGTGACTGGTAGTGCGCGCATGGAAACATTTCGGCAGTCTGGAGAATCTCTGGCTGGTCGTTATTTTCATCTGAGGTTACATCCTTTTTCAGTGCGCGAGTGGATTGAGTTGAGTGATTGTAGCCCTGATGATGCATTGGATCGTTTGATTGAGCGGGGAGGTATGCCTGAACCATTTTTAGCCAGTGATCTGGTTCAAGCTGAACGCTGGAGAAAACAATACTTCACTGATTTGGTGCGTGAAGATATTCTTGAGTTTTCACGTATTCATGAAGTCAGAGCTATGCGCCTATTGCTTGAAATGTTGAGGCAGCGCGTTGGCTCACCGCTTTCGATTGCTTCACTGGCGAGGGATCTGCAGGTATCCCCCAATACGGTTACAAAATATATCGATATTCTTGAAGCACTTTATATTATTTTCTTGGTTCGCCCTTATCATCGGAATGTGGCCAGGGCAATTTTAAAAGAGCCGAAAATTTATTTTTTTGATACGGCATATGTGCTGGGTGATGATGCTGTTCAATGGGAAAATGCTTGTGCAACAATGCTTCTTAAACACGCCCATTATGAACAGGATGTGCTTGGTCAAGCTACTTCACTTCATTATTTGAGAACAAAAGAAGGTGTTGAAGTTGATTTTATGCTTTGTGAGAATGATGAGCCTACTCAGTTGATTGAATGTAAACATGCCGATTATCGCCCCGCATCAGCACTCATTCGTTTTTCGGCTCTTTTCCCCAATGCAGATGCTATTCAATTGGTACGAGAACTTCGTCAAGAAGAGTATCGAAACTCCGTTATGGTTGTGAAGGGTGCAGCTTGGCTGGCTGAATTGAAGGCATGAAGAGGGCTATATGATTCATGCAAGGGGATAGCCATAGTGTTGAAATATTTCCTTCGACAGGCTTGGCTAGGTAGGCTTGGCAAAAAAAGATATGAATGAAATAGGGTATTATGACTAAAAAAGTATTTCGTAGTGGCACAGTAGCCTTGCTTGGCAGACCAAATGTGGGGAAATCCACATTGATGAATAAAATTATTGGTGTGAAGGTGGCGATTGTAACGCCCAAACCACAGACTACGCGGCATCGTATTTTGGGTATTCATAGCGATGATGATATGCAGATGGTGTTTGTGGATACACCAGGCATTCATAAAGGCTCCAAACAGTTAAACCGTAACATGGTACGTGTGGCTTATGCCGCAGCGGAAGAAGCTGATGTATTGGCGATTATGCAGGATGTGACCACGCCTTTGGGTACTGAAACCAAGACGTTGATTGAGCAGTTTGCCAAAAGTAATTTGAACCAACCGCGTATCCATGTGCTTAATAAAGTGGATAAAGCCAATAAAGATAAGTTGTTACCTCGATTGTTAGAAATGCAGAAGCTTGACCCCGAAGCCAAGGCATATATTCCTATTTCAGCGCGTAAAGGTCAGCAGATTGATGGTTTATTGAAGGAATTGGCGAAACATTTACCAGAGCGTGAACCATTGTATGACCCTGATTGGTTTACCGATCAATCACAACGTCAGTTGGCAGCAGAATATGTGCGTGAGCAGGTATTTATGTCGATGCATGATGAGATTCCATTTCAAACTGCGGTAGATATTGAGCAGTTTACTGATTTAGGACATGGCAAGCTAGAGATTGAAGCGGTAATTTTGGTGGGTAATGAACGTCATAAACCGATGTTGATTGGTAAGGGTGGCGAGGGCATGAAAAATATTGGTATTCGCGCCCGTGAAGGGCTTGAAGAACTTTTAGACTGTAAAGTGAATCTGAAATTATGGGTAAAAGTGGATGCTGGTTGGTTTGATAAGCCTGCAAAATTGTATGAACTTGGCTTAGATGGCTAAATATAGTGATTTAAGCATTGAATGGACTTTTTTCGTCATACTCGCGAAAGTGGGTGCCCATGGAATACATGCACAAACGAATGGATCCCCGATACAAGCTTCGGGGATGACGGTATTTTCATGCTTGAACGACTGTAGTTTGGCAATTAATTATGTTAAATAAATTATAACCATGGCTGAGAACCGTGATCATGCGCTGCTATTGCGGCGCATTCCTTTTAGTGAAACATCGTTGATATGCCATTTCCTAACACCTGAATATGGTCGTATTTCCTTGATGGCAAAGGGAGCAAGGCGAGCAAAAAGTCCAGTGCGTGCAGCATTGGCACCACTTTACCCTTTATCCATTACTTGGCGGGAAGGGCGAACGGGTATGGGAACGTTGACGGATATTCATCGTGGAAGTGCGTTGCTTGAAGAGCGTAAAAGCCTTGTGGGTTTGGAGTTATTGAGCATTGCATCGGGTCTATTTCAAGAAGGTGATCCGCATGGTTACCATGAGCTTTTGCAAGCAATCTCCTTGTTGGACAAGCGTCATGAAATAGAAGGGGTCTGTGCATCGGCTTGGGTCTTATTGCATGAAGCAGGCTGGATTGGAGATTTATCGCACTGCTGGCATTGTGGTGAAGGCGTGGATGATACACTGCCGATGCATTGGAAATCATCGCAATTATTATGTGAGTCATGTGGTGGTGGTTGCAGCATATCGGCAGGGTTGAGACGCGGAATGCACGGGGTGTTGCAGCATGAGCATGTGCGCTTATCTGTGGGTGATGGTATGCAGTGGCGGAAGATGATTGGGCTTGTGTTGCGGGAGCATGGTGTCAAAATTCCAGAAAGTTTTCGGTAACTGTTTAGATTACCACTAATTTGCCCGATGGCTGCGTTGAAAAATGCTCATTTACAGTCGTAAATTCCGCTTTTTTGCCTTGCCCTCGAACAAATTAGTGGCAATCTAAATCGTTACAGTTTTCTTTTGAAATAAAGAGGTGAAACTATGCATTTAGGTGTAAATATTGATCATATTGCAACATTACGTCAGGCACGTTTAACTACATATCCTGATCCGATTACCGCAGCACTGTTATGTTTGGAAGGCGGAGCGGATGGTATTACAGCGCATTTGCGTGAAGATCGCCGTCATATTCAAGATGCCGACATGGAAGCGCTTGCGGCACTGGCTCATGATGGAAAGCTTCACTTAAATATGGAAATGGCTGTGACCAATGAAATGGTGGCGATTGCTTGCCGTTTAAAGCCACAGGCTGTGTGTTTGGTGCCTGAGAAGCGTGAGGAATTAACCACAGAAGGTGGCTTGGATATTGCAGGGCATCAGCCTCGTATGGCATCAGCGGTGGCAAAGCTTGCTGATGCAGACTGCCGTGTTTCGATGTTTATTGATCCGACTCAGCAGCAAATAGATGCATCCAAGGCAGTGGGTGCGCCAGTCATTGAATTGCATACAGGTCACTTTGCGAATTTAACAGGTGATGCACAAGCGCAGGAATTGCAAGCCATTTGTGATGCAGCTTCTTATGCGAAAAGCTTGGGTTTAATGGTGCATGCTGGGCATGGGCTGACTTTGGAAAATACATCTGCGATGGTGGATATTCCTGAAATTGAAGGCTTGAATATTGGTCATGCAATTGTAGCAGATGCGGTGTTTAAAGGTTTGAAACAGGCAACAGCCGATTTTAAATCCTTGATTCAGCTTTTTTAGAAAACTTGAAAAATATGAGTTTTTTTCGATTTATATCAAATTTAAGTGAAATTTCACCATGATTATTGGCATTGGGGTCGATAAAGTGGCTATTTCACGTATCGAAAATTCACTTTTACGATTTTCTAATCGTTTTGTAGAACGCGTTTATACGGATGCAGAATATGAGCTAGCAAAAGCCAAGGGTGTTGAGCGACGTTTGGCAATGTTCTTTGCTGCCAAAGAGGCAGTTTCTAAAGCATTGGGTACAGGTTTTGTGGGTTTTGGCATGAAAGATATAGAGGTGATTTATCAGCCATCAGGAAAGCCTGAAATCATCTTGCATGGTGGTGCGCTAGCACAAGCCAAGGCTTTGGCTGTGGCGCAGATGCATCTTTCTTTAACGGATGATGATGGGGTGGCTATGGCATTTGCTATTGCTGAGTCTATTTGATGTCGCACAGCGAATTTTCGTTGATTGAGCAATGCTTTGTATCCAAAGCAATGGCAACACAGACGAGTACAGTCGTTACTAATGGTGATGATGCTTCGGTGCATAATTTAGCTGAAAATGAGCAGCTGGTCGTGAGTACAGATACAGCGGTGCAAGGTGTGCATTGGCCCGATGATTTTCCACTTGATCAGGCAGCAGATCGTGCAGTTTGTGCGGCGTTATCAGATTTGGCAGCCATGGGGGCAAACGCATGTTGGGCGTGGGTGTCGGTGGTTGCGAAGGGTCGAGATGCTTTGGCTGTGATAGGGCAGGGCGTGACTAATGCTTTAAATCGTTATGATGTAGAGCTTGCAGGCGGTGATACGGTGCATGCATCACTGAATAGTCTGAATATTACGGTGGCAGGTATTGTAGAGAAAAATACTGCTATGCAACGTAATAAGGCACAGGTTACTGATAATATTTGGATTTTGGGGCATTCAGGGCTGGCATCTTTGGGATTGGAACAATGGTTTCAAGGTGATAAAGATGGTGGTTTTGTAGAAAATTTCGCTCATGTTGAACCCAAGTTAAAACAAGGGTACTTATTGCGTAAGTTGGGTGTGCGTTGTTGTATCGATGTCAGTGATGGTGTGTTGCAAGATGCAGGGCACATAAGCAAAGCTTCTAATATTGGCATGCAATTAGACGTAGAAAAATTTCCTGATTGGCAGTTATTGTGCGGGAAGTTGGGTGACGAAAAAGCGATGCAACTCATGCTTTCAGGTGGTGAAGATTATGCACTTTTATTCACCGCTCCTGTGAATATGAAAGGCTTGGATGAACTGGCAACGTGTATTGGGGAATGTGTGGAAAATTTGGGTGTGCAAGTACATTATCAAGGCGAAGAAATGAAATTTAAACAATCGGGTTATGATCATTTTGGATAGGAAAACTGATAGGAAAGGGCTGCTTTTTTTACGCTGGTTTGTAGCAGGTTTTGGTAGTGGCTGGCTACCCAAGGCACCTGGTACATGGGGTAGTTTAGCAGCCTTGCCTGTGGGTGCTTGGATTTGGTTAGAATGGCAGGCACAAGGTTTGTTTTTGGCTAGTATGATATTACTTCTTTTAGGCTGCGCGGCATGTGTGCCTGTGCTTAAAAATATGACCGAGCAAGATCCTGGTTGGATTGTTGTTGATGAGTGGGTTGGGCAGTGGCTTTGCATGGCTATTCTTTCAATATATGTGGATTTCACAGTTTTTAGCGTATTTTTATCTTTTTTAGCATTTAGACTCTTTGATATTTGGAAGCCTTTCCCAATTCGACAGCTCGAACATTGGGGCCCTAGCTGGTGGTCGATTATGTTTGATGATGTGGTCGCGGGTGTGATGGGAGCTGGTTTATTATTGCTTCTTGCTTGGGGATTATATGGCATCTAAATCATCATTGAATCAGGTGGAATTATTGCTGCAACGCTGCCGAGAATTAGGCATTAAATTGCGCACAGCAGAATCATGCACAGCAGGTGCTGTTGCAGCAAAATTGGCAAGTGTGTCGGGTGCATCGGATGTGCTAGATCGTGGTTGGATAACCTATAGCAACCAAGCCAAGATGGATGAGCTTGATGTACCTCTTTCTTTATTGGAAAAGTATGGGGCAGTGAGCGAAGCGGTGGTTCGAGCCATGGCAGAAGGTGGTGCAAATCAACAAGAGCACACATGCTGTATTGCAATCAGTGGTATTGCAGGGCCAAGTGGTGGAACGGTTGAGAAACCTGTAGGGACAGTTTGGATGGCGGTATTTTGTTCAAAAAACATACGAACAAAGAAGTTTCTTTTTCATGGGGATCGTTCGAGTGTACAAGCGCAAGCAGTGGATACGGCTATAGGCTTTCTTTTGAGCTGTATTATTAAATAGTTACCTAAATAGAGTTTCCTCAGAAAGTCATTTTTACATTTTTTACCACAGAGGACGCGGAGGAAAGTATATGAGCTAGCATGCTTACTCCCTTATTCAAGATGCGCCGAAACGTCAGGTTTCAAAAGGAAAGAGCGCAGTAACACGCGCCCTTTTGAAACATGTAAGTGAAGGAAACAAGCATATTGCTAGGGTGGTCTTCTTTGACTCGAGCCATCCGTGGCTCTCGGGGCAAGCCCGCACTAAAGTGCGTCTAAATCCGCTGTCCTGCGGATTTATGATTCTTTCTTGGGCATGCAAGAAAGAATGAAGAGTTTGCTGTAAGGTTTTAGCTTCTTGCACCTCTATAAGTTTGCATTCAATGGAATGCATAGCGATTATTTTTGTTGAAATATATGCATTTCTTAGTTTATGAGTAGAGTCTAAATAAAAACTCAAGGGTCTTGATAGGATAGAAACATGTTGAATAAATTAATTGAAATTGGCTTTAAGAAGGTTGGTAAATGGAGTTTAGAGAATGGGCAACCTGAACTCACTATTTTTTCAGAGGCAAGCTCAGCGAATATTCTTTATTCTTTCGTGGTAGATGGGGTTCCTAAATATATTGGAAAAACCACGCAGCCATTAAAAAAACGCATGTATGGCTATCGTAAACCGAGTTTAAGCCAAAGCACGAATATTCGTAATAATGAAAACCTTAAAAGAGCTTTATGCAAAGGGCTTAATGTTGAACTTTATGTTTTGCCAGACCACGGGCTTTTACATTTTGGGTGCTTTCACCTGAATTTAGCAGCTGGTTTAGAGGATAGTATTGTTTCAACACTATCGCCTGAATGGAATGTGGTTGGCAGGTGAAACCTTCTTGTAAGCTTATATGAAGCAAAGAAAGCGACCCTATATATTTGCTTTCTTCCTTTCTTCCCTGTTATTCAAAGGACGCATGTTACTGCGCTTTTCCTTTGAATAACAGGGTATCAAGAGGCAATGATAACAGGGGTTGCTTGTGGCTTATTCAAGCTCAATCAGACATTCATCTGGATTGACAGTGTCACCTTCTGCGACATAAATGCCTTTAACCGTACCCGATTCAGGTGCATGTACTGGATTTTCCATTTTCATGGCTTCAACTGTTAATACGGTATCACCAGCAGTTACGTCATCACCAACTGCAACATTGATGGCAACAATACGCCCTGGCATAGGCGATGTAACATCACTGTCTTTGGTTGCTTTCGGACGTTTTGAGCCTTTTGAAGCGCGTTTGGCATCAATCTGACCATCAGCTGTCGGTACAACTTCAGTAAGTGTTTCAACAAAGACTTCTTCCAAGACATTATCAACCTTGACAAAGAATGGACGAATTTCTTCGCTCTTATGTCCAGAACCATCAATCTTGATATGATATTCTTCACCATGAATAGTGATATTGAATTCTGTGGGGGCTAAGGAAGGAGCGGAGGCATGATGTTCTGTAGCTTCAGCTACTGCTTCCAGTGGTTCAGGTTTGAATTCGCCTGATTCACGCTCGGCAAAGAATTCCAAAGCAATCGCTGGGAACATGGCGTATGAAAGTACATCTTCAACAGATTTGGCTTTATCACCAACCTCACGGGTTAAGGCATCCAATTCATCTGGGATTAAATCAGCAGGACGCACAGTAATGGGTTCTTCATCACCCAGTGCAAGTTTGCGTACATCGGGATTAACTTCACCCAAGGCTTTACCATACATTCCCTTTAAGTAGCCCTTGGTTTCATTGGTAATAACTTTATATTTTTTACCCGACACAACATTTAATACTGCTTGTGTACCAACAATTTGGCTGGTTGGGGTTACCAAAGATGGATAACCAAAATCTTTACGAACGCGCGGAATTTCTTCCAATACTTGATCCATTTTATCCAAAGCATCTTGCTCTTTTAGCTGATGGGCTAAGTTTGAAATCATACCGCCAGGAATTTGATTGATAAACACACGGGTATCAACACCTGTAACATCTGATTCAAAACGTGCATATTTTTTACGAATGTCGCGGAAGTAAGCAGCAACATCTTGTAGAGCTTCAAGGTTCAAACCTGTATCAAATTCGGTTCCAGCAAAAGCTGCAACCATGGATTCTGTAGCAGGATGAGATGTGCCACCTGCAAGAGGTGAGATTGCGGTATCAATAATGTCACAGCCAGCATGCACAGCTTCCCACTGTACCATTTCAGCAACGCCTGATGTTGAGTGGCAGTGCAAATGCAATGGGATATTGATTGATTTCTTTAATTCTGTGATAAGTTCACGTGTAGCCGATGGGGTTAATAAACCAGCCATATCCTTGATTGCCAAGGTATCACAGCCCATATCTTCAAAGCCTTTGGCAAGATCAATAAAGTATTCTAAGGTATGTACAGGACTGGTTGTGTAACAAATAGTGCCCTCTGCCGCTTTACCATTGGCTTTGACCTGAGTGATGGCTGTACGCACATTGCGAATATCATTCATGGCATCAAAGGTGCGGAAAACATCTACGCCATTGGCAGCTGCCATATCAACAAATTTACGTACAACATCATCGGCATAATGACGGTAACCCAATAGGTTTTGACCACGCAAAAGCATTTGAATAGGGGTATTGGGTAAGGCTTTTTTAAGCTCGCGTAAACGCACCCAAGGACCTTCTTTTAGATAACGTAGGCATGTGTCAAAGGTGGCACCGCCCCAAGCTTCAATAGACCAATAACCAATGGCATCGAGCTTCTCACAAATGGGCAACATATCGTCCAAGCGCATACGTGTTGCCAGTAGAGATTGGTGACCGTCCCGTAGGGCAAGTTCAGTAATGGCGAGTTTTTTCTTTTGAGTCATTTTAAAGTCCTATTCTTACGATTCGTATTCTTATAAACCAGCATGTGCAGCAATTGCAATGGCGACTGCCACAGCAATATCTTCGCGAGCTTCAAAGGGTTTATAGTCGAGTAATTCAGAGTAATTTTCCAAGAAACCCGTATCAAACTGGCCACCGAGAAACACTTCGGAGGCGGCAATATGACGGTAAAAAGGCAGGGTGGTTTTCACACCACGAATATCATACTCTTTTAGTGCTCGCTGGCAGCGCATGACAGTATGCTTCCATGTTGGACCCCAAAGGGTTAATTTGGCACACATGGAGTCATAATGCGGTGGGATTACATAGCCTGGGTAAACACAGCCATCAACACGAACACCAGGACCTCCAGGTGAGTGGTAACGGGTGATGCGACCAGGGGTTGGAAAGAAACCATTTTGTGGATCTTCGGCATTAATACGGAATTCAACTGCATGACCACGAATGGCAATATCTTCTTGCTTGAAGGGCAGCGGGTTGCCTGCTGCGATGGAGATTTGTGCAGCAACAATATCCACGCCTGTAATTGCTTCGGTGATTGTGTGCTCTACTTGCAGGCGAGTGTTCATTTCCATGAAGTAGAAATCATGATTTTTATCGACGAGGAATTCTACCGTGCCTGCATTGACATAACCGACTGCCAAAGCTGCTTTTACAGCTGTTTCACCCATGCGTTGTCGCAAATCATCATCAATGTAGTTGGAAGGTGCAATTTCAATTAGTTTTTGATTGCGGCGTTGAATAGAGCAATCGCGTTCATACAAATGCACACAATGACCATGTGAATCGGCTAAAATTTGGAATTCAATATGGCGAGGCTCAACAATGCATTTTTCCATGAACAACGCACCATCACCAAAAGCAGCAGTAGCTTCACGGGTAGTCATTTCATAGTTTTCAACAACTTCTTCATCAGAATCGCAACGCCGGATACCACGCCCTCCACCTCCAGCGGAAGCCTTTAGCATAACGGGATAACCCATCTTCTGGGCAGTTTCAACAGCTTCTTCGACACTGACAAGAGATGCTTCTGTACCTGGAATGCAAGGGATATTAGCAGCTAGCATGGCAGTACGAGCATTGGTTTTGCTGCCCATATTTTCAATGGCATCAGGGGAGGGGCCAATATAAGTGATACCCGCATCCAAAATAGCTTGTGCGAATTCGGAGTTCTCTGATAAAAAACCATAACCAGGATGAATCGCATCACAGCCAGTTTTAATGGCAATATCAACAATACGATGGATGTTTAGATAACTTTTAACAGGGTCAGGGCCAATAAGAATAGCTTGATCTGCTTTTTTTACATGCAACGCATGGCTATCGGGTTCGGAATAGATAGCAACAGACTCAATGCCTAGTTCATTACAGGCGCGAATCACACGAATGGCGCACTCGCCACGGTTGGCAATCAGAATACGTTTGAACAAAATGAGTAACCCTCCTAGATAGGAGCTGCATGATAACGAATTTTAGGCAATTCGACAAATGCAAAAATGCTTTTTTTGTAGAGGCTTTATGAAAGGCTAGAACGAAAAAAGGCGACCAAATGGTCGCCTTTTCACAAAAGTATAAAACTTTTTTACTTGTAGTAGCTAATCATGCTTTCCAAAGAACGAACTGTGATCTTAGAAGCTTGTCCAGCTGAACCAAATGCTTCAAAACGAGCTTTACAGATGTCTTTCATGGCATCTTTGGCTGCTTTGTAGAATTTACGTGGGTCAAAGTTGGATGGGTTTTCTTTCAAGTGCTTACGAACAGCACCTGTAGAAGCCATACGCAAATCAGTATCGATGTTTACTTTACGAACGCCTGATTTGATGCCTTTAACGATTTCTTCAACAGGCACACCGTAAGTTTCGCCCATATCACCACCGTATTCATTGATTGTTGCCAACCATTCTTGAGGAACCGATGAAGAACCGTGCATCACCAAGTGGGTGTTTGGTAGTGCTGCATGAATTTCTTCAATGCGGTCGATACGCAATACTTCGCCAGTTGGTGGCTTGGTGAATTTGTATGCACCATGAGAAGTACCAATAGCGATTGCTAAAGCATCAACATTGGTAGCTTTTACAAAATCAACAGCTTCATCAACACCTGTCAAAAGCATGTCCATATCTAGCTTGCCTTCAGCACCATGCCCATCTTCTTCGCCCATCATGCCTGTTTCCAAAGAACCCAAGCAACCCAACTCACCTTCAACAGATACGCCGCCAGCATGCGCCATATCAACAACAGTTTTGGTAACGCCTACATTGTATTCAAAAGAACCTGGAGTTTTACAATCAGCTTCCAAAGAACCATCCATCATCACTGATGAGAAACCTGATTGGATTGAGCGCAAGCATACGGCTGGCTCAGAGCCATGATCCTGATGCATCACAACTGGGATATGTGGATACTGCTCAACTGCCGCTGCAATCATGTGACGCAAGAAAGGCTCACCTGCATAACCACGTGCACCTGCAGAACCCTGCATGATTACTGGTGAATTTACTTCATCAGCAGCTTCCATGATTGCATGAACCTGCTCCATATTGTTTACATTGAATGCTGGCATGCCATAGCTTTCTTCAGCTGCATGATCCAGTAATTGACGTAATGAAATTAATGCCATTGTGTCTCTCCTTTTATTATTAAAGCTTCTTCAAAATTATATTGTAACTATTCAGCTCACCACCGATTCGCCCGATACCTGCGTTAGAAAATGCTTACTTACAGCAGTAAGTTGTGCTTTTCCGCCTTAGTCTCGAACAAATCAGCGGCAATCTGAACAGATACGAACCAATTGATAACTATGTTGAATAGTTACTTATATTTAATCAATACTTACGATTTTCATCGCATTGGTGCCGCCTGATTCGCCCATCGGTGTGCCAAAAGTCATGATAATTAAATCATCTTTATTCGCCAGACCATCATTAAGCATTTTTTGTTTCATATCCAATGTTGCTTTAGGTGCTTCTGTCGCTGTGTAACTAATAGGCATACACAAAGGAATAACGTTACGGAATAAAGTAACGCGACCCAATGTATGGGCTTCAGTGGTAAGTGCATAAATAGGCACATCGCCCAAATGACGCGACATATACAAGACTGTATTACCACTATGCGTGAACGCAGCAATTGCTTTGATTGGCATAGAGCGAGCCACTTCCATGGCTTGGTGAGCAATGCATTCATCGACAGAAAGTGGAGGGAAACGTGGGTCACGTGTTTGCTGGGATGGCATCACACGTTGTTTCTCTGTTTCAATACACGTGCGATGCATTGCTTGCACAGCTTCTACTGGATAATTACCAGCAGCAGACTCGCCAGATAACATCACTGCATCAGTACCATCGAGTACAGCATTGGCACAATCATTGACTTCAGCACGTGTTGGAATTGGATTTTCACACATGGATTCCATCATTTGCGTCGCAACAATCACAGGGCAATTGTATTTCGGTGCCATGCGCAACATTTTCTTTTGAATAGGCGGTACAGCAGCATCACCAACTTCAACGCCCAAGTCACCACGCGCAACCATCACTGCATCGGATGCT
>JALUXZ010000021.1 GCA_027018935.1 Mariprofundaceae bacterium | reverse complement strand
CCAATATCCGTTTCAGCCTGCAATACAGCATTCCGCGCTTCAAAAGGAAGTGCGGTTATCGCTTGGTGATAGATTTCCTTAAATGCATTTTCAAACAATGTGCCGCATTCCTTCACAACCACATCGAATTCATTGGAAATGAATGAGATTTGAATAAAGGCTAGTTTATCATTTGGCATGTATAGGTTTCCTTATCTAATAAGCGAAGCTAGTTGATGTTCATAATAGTTTGGCCTTATGAAATAGCTGCTTAAGAGTATTCTTTACTTCTCTTGCTCTCTTTTTTTCAACAGACACTCCTTACAAATGCCTAAATATCTAATGGGCCTACCACAGTCCTCACAGTGATTCTCAGGAATCTCTTTCGCATCTGGTTTAGGTTTTTTAATATCCATATTTTACTACTCTCCCAATACAATCTTAGTATCACATACAATACTAACTTTCATTAAACCTTATTCTAGTCAATATGCTGTTTAATTTCTTTTCCCTTTTATCAATTAAACGTTCACTTTTTTCCGATAATCCAATTCCCCCTTCAATGAGCATACAAAGCGAACTCTTTTAACAATTGCCATGCAATCAGACAGGTCACAACCGAACCTACAAAAAGAATATTGATTTTCTTTGTTATATTTCTTTCTTTTAACGAATCACATGCTGAAACTATTAAAGGCCATAAAGCAAAAAGGGTGCTAATAGTGATTCCCACCCAATAGCCCCATGACTCAACCTTAACATCAAAGTAAAGCATAACTTTTATTGTTGAAAAAGACCCCAGTGCAGCTCCCAAAACAACTTTCTTCTTTTCCCACAGCTTTAAGATAAAATACTTTATATTTTCAATCATTTCTTCTGCCCTACAGCCACAACAATCGGTTCCATATGAAAGTAATCTTCCGATTCAAACATGATTTCCAATTCTTCAAGTGCATTTTCCAGCCATTCCAAATCTTTCTCTAGCTCGGATCTTTTCTCTGGAAAAGCTTCCATTGCTCGTTTTACATAATTTGGTCGCCATGAAAAATTATCTTGAAAAAGCATTAAGCGTTCATCAATGCTTTTGCCTACCGTATCCAGCACCTCGTAGTGCATATTCAAGTTTCGGTAGCCTGTTTTCCAAAGCTCATTATAAAGTTTACGCCCATGCTCACGGCTGGACATGCCTGGAATGCGATCTGAAAGCTCAAATATCTTATGAACAATTTCCTCTTGGTCAGGATAAGAGGCTGAAAGCTTGTCATCCACAGTACGAACAATGATTACGCCATTAGGGTTTAAAAGCTTTCTAAGTTCACGCAATACTTTGATTGGGTTTTTAAGGTGGTGAAACACATACGCAGAAAAAATCACATCAAAGCCTGATGCTCCTTTTTCTTTCAAAGCCTCTTTCAAAGTTGAAATGCCTGTGCTGCTCTCTAAATCTGCCGCATAAAAGCTATAGCTACCTTCATAGCCATTCACTTTCGCCTGTTCGATGGCTTCCTTGCTTTTGTCCACACCAATAACATGCTCAAACATACCAAATGAGCTAAACCGTTCATGGGTAACAAAGCCTTCTGAACAACCAATATCAAGACCAATCAACCCACCTTTTTTGTCCATTAGATTCAAGGCATACTTAAAAGCTCTCAAATCAACATCTTCAACCAGTTTACTTTGGATGCGCAGTCGCTCCAACTCATCAAATTGAACAGGAGAGTATGACGATTCCCCCGCTTGGGTTTTTTGAATCAACTCTTTCACCGTTGATTCTTCCACATCTGATTTAGGCTCTGGCGCAGCATAAGTTTGCGCATCAGCATCCAATAGAACGGTTCCAAAACCTTGAACAACACCTTGAACCGCTTGATATAAAAATTCAGCTTCAAATTGTGATGCGTCCGCCGCATCATGTGTTAGCTTAATGCGAATTTCATTTAAGGCATCAAAGTTAATCATTTTAATTGCACTTAAATTACTGCTTGTTGCAGCTTCCCAAGCATCATTAAACTTTGATTTCCGCAGCACTGCCAACATTTGCCCCAAACCAAAACTTTCAACACCTTTTTCGCCCTTGCCAATCTCGATAATTGCCTGCATTACTTTCAATCGGTCTTTATCCGACAAAAGCGCAAGCCCATCAACTAATAACTTCCGAAACGCTATTTCAATAATCTTAACCGCTTCACCAGCCGCAACGGTATAAGCTTGTGCATCAAGGTTATTTTTAATTCTGTCAATTTTAACTTGTAAGTTCATTTATTCCCCTATAATCCATTGTGCCAATCTTTTACCTACTTCTGGAAAGAAGCCTGCAATAAGAATAGCTGTGACCACAGCTACTGCCCATTGCACAAGAACCTTTCTCTTAGCACTTGGCTTATTTATATTCTGAGTCTGCCCTTCCATATTGTTATCTGTGTTTTTATTCAAAAAGAAAAAGAAAGCTCCCTCCTATGGGTAATATTAAATTCTAGTCGAGGTAAACTCGTTACATTCATAATAAAAGCTTATTTCTTCGCCGAATACACGATGGTTCCCATCTGATAAAAGAAATCATCGCGTTGAAATAATTCTTCAAGTTCTTCATAGGCATCAAGCATCCATTCATATGCACCTGCCCACTCTGCACTATCTGGATACTTTTCTGTTGCCAGCCTCAAATCACCCAATACATAATCAAAGTTAATGTGGAACAATGCTTCTCTATCATCATGGGAGCGACCAATGGTGTTAATGCTTTCAGGGTGAATTTTAATATCATTAAAGCCAGACTTTTTCAGTAGTGAATATATCTGTCGTCCATTTTCTCTAAAGCCAGTAAATTCTACAGCACTACTTATTTCAAGCATACGCTCTACAATATTGTTCTCATCTGGGTGAGCCATTGCTAAACGGTCATCCATATCCCTAATGAATATCGAGCCTCCAGCATTCAATACCTTCCTCAACACACGTAATAGCTTGTAAGGTTTCTTTAAATGTAAAAGAAGCATCGGGACAGTAATTAAATCAAACCCTTCAACATTCTTATCTTCCATTAAATCAAGAAGGTCATCTAGGAAATCATTGGATTCAGAATCTAGCTTAATAAAACTAAAGTTTTCTCTAGCGTGCTTCTCATTTGCTTCTCGAATAATCTGATCATCAATATCAACGCCAATCAAATTTGCAACGGCATCAATATCACCTACAGCAGAAAGGCGATCAATAATATAATCACCATTATTACATCCAATATCCAAGATGTTCTTTCCATCAAGGTTGGAAACCAACTCTTGCAAAGCTTTTATATCCTGTGGGCGTGTCAGATTTTTCTGGACGGCGAGTCTTCGCTTCTCTTTCCTGTCCACAACATCATAGGTGTTTTTTACTCGGTCAGCCTGTTTTACTTCCTTAAGAACCTTTTTCTGTTCTATTTCGGCAGGCGTAGGCACTTTGTTGGCAACTGGTTCTTGCTTCTCCAGAGACATAATACCAAATGCTTGGATAACGCCCTCTAGAGCATGAAATAAAAATTCAGCCTCAAACTTAGAAGCCTCCGCTGCATCATGGGTGAGTTTGATGCGAATTTCATTCAGCGCATCCAAATTAATCATTTTAATCGCGCTCAAATCACTACTTGTTGCAGCTTCCCAAGCATCGTTAAATTTGGACTTCCGAAGCACCGCCAGCATTTGCCCCAAACCAAAGCTTTCAACGCCTTTTTCGCCCTTACCAATCTCAATAATAGCCTGCATCACTTTCAATCGGTCTTTATCCGACAAAAGCGCAAGCCCATCCACCAACAACTTCCGAAATGCAATTTCAATAATCTTAACCGCTTCACCAGCCGCAACAGTATAAGCTTGTGCATCAAGGTTATTTTTAATTCTATCAATTTTTACTTGTAAATTCATTCCCTCTCCAAAGCCCTGCAATACCCAAACCAAGCAGGCATCCTTCCCATGTTATTGGACAAAAACAGTCATTCTTTGCCCTGTTGCATCACAAAATAATCAGCAAATACATCCGTCACCACTTTCTCGGCAAAGAGAATGCTTTTATCCGTTAAAAATGCAAATAACAATCACAGCCGTAAAAATATACGCTTATAGGCAAAAACATTCGCTTTTGCAGTTTTCCCAGCAATAACGAACGCTACAACCCCTGCTGTATACCTCCTTCATATCGAAGAAAAACATTTCTAAGCTCTTTGACCATGAATACTGTTCCTGCCCTTGGTGAATCAATAAT
>JALUXZ010000020.1 GCA_027018935.1 Mariprofundaceae bacterium | reverse complement strand
ACACATGGCTGGTCGTTTGCGAACCCATGCCAAGGCTTGATTGGGGTCGAGCTTGCAGATGAATTGTAAAATCTGAATCAGCTGCTTGCTGTTAGGGTGCAAAAAGCCAAAGTTTCGGGCTCGTCTAGGAAAAAAGGGGACGCTACCCTTTAATGAGCTAAAATGAAGTTAAATATATGGTTTATAATGATTTTTCGAGATAAAATGATAAAAAGGGAAGCGTCCCCTTTTTCTGTTTCTGATAAAAAGGGAAGCGTCCCCTTTTTCTCATACCCCTAGAATGGCAACTTTCCCGCACAAAATCAAATAATTATGTATTGCGTCCCCCAAACACTGTCCCCCGAACCCCTTCAAAAACACATCGCACATACAGAAAGTAGCCTTTAAACTGTGAAAATTGACCTCATGAAGCTTTTTTAGCAGTGTTACTATCAATAATATGACGGGATAAGTCCTTGTTTGAGACTTAATATCCAACAACAAGGAAATTTAGGGCGTATATAGGAGGGTAATACATGGACAATCGAGTACACGTATTACCTAGTTAGCAGTCATGGAGAAGTCATGAGTTTATCAAATTGTCGAGGTAGTGAAGCCAAAAAAAGAATAGTTGATTCGTACAATATAAAACCTATTGTATATATTCGCTTACTTGCGGGACAAAAAATAAATGGTTGTTGCGGTCCAATTACGGATAAATATTACCTGTTCGAAGCTGAGCATAAGGAAACAAAAGAGATTGAAAATTTTTCGGTTGGTTATGATTGCGGAGATCAATTTCTACAGTTAACAGGTCATACACCGATCACCCTCTTTAACCCATTTCAAGCCGAAAGTAGACAGGGTGGCGGAGGTAAAGGAAAAAAAGGTGATGTAACACAAATACATCCATTAAACCGCGAATTAAAAAATGCCATTCATCTCTTGTGTTCGGCATGGGGAGGCTACGCCCCGAAAGGGAGTTTGAGAAAATACCTTGAATATATAA
Organism: Mariprofundaceae bacterium; assembly: GCA_027018935.1. GTDB lineage: Bacteria > Pseudomonadota > Zetaproteobacteria > Mariprofundales > Mariprofundaceae. Next base: position 21,067 of record JALUXZ010000020.1, on the reverse strand, counting down.
ATGATGCTCCTCAAAGGGCTACAAATTCGTTTGCAGTGATAGGTTTTAATAATATTGTGGGAAAAGATGCTAAAAATAGAAACCTGTCACAAATAATTAGTGATTTAAAAGCAGGTAATCCAACACTACGCGAGTTTTCTTTTCCTCATATGGAAAAAGTTTTAGTTGAAGAAGGGGAAGTGAGCAACTTATGAGTAATACTGCTAACGAATAAGGTTAGATTGTGAGAGCAAAGTGCCATTCGGGACGCTACCCTTTAACGGGCTAAAATGAAGTTAAATATATGGTTTATAATGATTTTTCGAGATAAAATGATAAAAAGGGAAGCGTCCCCTTTTTCAGGAGTTACATGAATACCAGTAAACATGACATCCATAATTTTGATCGATACATAAAATCCCTTGGGAACAAGAAGGGCGTAATAGTATTTGCTTTATCAATGGCTTTATTAGGTGCTGCTCTATCTATCATCAACTCAGATTGGTATTGGTTTTCTCGTTTTGGTTCGCTCATTACAATTGCTGGATTACTTCTAATAAGTTCACCATCATTTGTTAAGGGTATTTACCTTGCTAACGCTTCATCTTTTGGCTTCGCTGAACGAGACTCTGACGGTAATACAATGGTCACTAACGAAGAAGACAGGAAGATTGGGGGTAAAATATTTTCAGGTATTGTTATTACAATGATTGGCACAGTAATTTGGGGATTTGGTGATCTCATCGGAAAACTGTGCTAACCAAAAAATCGAGAGAAGCTTGAATCAATGGGATCATTATATCCCTTTCGATTACGGAGAATATTAAGGTTATGAGAAAAGAATTAAGAGCTAAAATCATCAATGTTTGCAATAAAAAAATAGAAAGTAAGGGTGATAATGTGGGACTGTCATTTTATGCTTTCTTTGCAAACAAAAATGATGATCCAGAATTACTCATGGAAGCAGCTACTTGGTGGATTCAAACGCATAAATTAGACCATTTCATGAAGGCTCATAAAGTTAAAGAAATGGTTCAAAATAATTTGTAACCAGCATCATTAAAGGCGTTTTGTTAGGGTGTTATTATATTGTTCAGAAATTGGAGTAATTTATGATTAAGGGAAGTTGTTTGTGTGGCGAAGTCAAATATGCAATATCTGGTGAAATGAATGATATAACGCATTGCCACTGCACATCTTGCAGAAAAGCACATGGCGCAGCCTTTTCCTCTGTTTCTGCCGTTCCAATCAAACACTTCCATATTCTATCAGGCGAAAAGTTACTTAAATCCTACGAATCTTCTCCCAATAAACGCAGGTATTTCTGCTCCAATTGTGGTTCCCAAATCTATGCACATAGAGACCCACAAGAGCACTATATCGTTCGTTTGGGCACCTTGGATGATGATCCAAAGGTAAGACCAACAAATCATATCTGGGTTAGCCTGAAAGCTCCTTGGTATGATATTGAACATGATGGGAAGTTGAAGAAATTTGAAACATGGCCAGATAAGAGGAGTTAAACGGATGAGCGAGCATGAGAAAATAAATTATGTTGAATTCCCTGCCAAAGATATAAACGTCGCCAAATCATTTTTTGAGTCTGCTTTTGGTTGGTCTTTTGTTGATTATGGCGATGAATATACTGCCTTCTCTGATGCGGGTATAAACGGTGGTTTTTTCAAATCAGATTTATCGACTTTAACGTCTAATGGCAGTGCTCTTGTTGTTTTATATAGTGAAAACCTAGAGGAAACGCAATTAAAAATAGAGCATACTGGTGGTTCAGTCATAAAACCAATATTCTCTTTCCCTGGTGGTCATCGTTTTCATTTTTGTGATCCAAATGGTAATGAGTTTGCTGTGTGGTCGGATAAAAATGTATAGGACAATATTGTGAAATTATCCATTTTTCAAATTGATGCATTTGCTGAAAAAGTATTTCAAGGCAATCCTGCTGCGGTAATTCCTTTAGAAGCATGGCTGCCCGATGACCTATTGCAAGACATAGCTCAAGAAAACAACTTATCTGAAACTGCATACTTTATAAAACAAGGCGATGGTTACCATATTCGATGGTTTACCCCGATGGTTGAGGTTGATTTATGTGGTCATGCTACCCTTGCTACTGCCCATGTTATATTTGAAACATTAGGATTTCAGGGTAATGAAATCGTATTTCACTCAAAGAGTGGCGAGCTTAAAGTTACAAAAAGAAATGATTTGATAGAACTTGATTTTCCAGTGTCCACTATCTCTCAATGTGAAACACCCATTGAAATTATTCAAGCTTTTGGCAAAGAGCCTGTCGAAGTGTGGAAATCGGATGATTATATCGCGGTCTATGAAAATGAATCTGATATTGTATCGCTATCACCTGATTTTAGCATATTAAATAAGCTAGAATGTCGCGGTGTTGTTGCTACTGCACGGGGCGAAAAAACTGACTTTGTCAGTCGCTTCTTTGCGCCAAGATGCGGTATTAACGAAGACCCAGTGACTGGCTCTGCACATTGCGAGTTAACACCATATTGGACAAAACAACTCGGTAAAAACAAACTATCAGCAGCTCAGTTATCCAAAAGAGGAGGGAAGCTTCAATGCGAGTTGCTTGGCAAGCGTGTTTTGATAGCTGGAAAGGCAATCACATACCTTGAGGGCAGCATAAAGGTATAACAAATTCTTAAAGGGTTACAGGCTACCTGCTTTCACCCAACCAAATCATATGTTTGCTGCCACGTTTGCCATGTGCCCTAGCTCGAATTTCTTCAACTTTAAAACCTGCTTGCTGCATGCGTTTGGTAAAACGAGCATCAGGAAAGGTAGACCAAACACCATAGATTCCCCCATCTCGCAACCCAGCCAAACCAGCCTTTAATCCTGCAAGACTATAAAGCGCATCATTTTCTTTACGTGTCAGCCCCTCTGGACCATTATCAACATCCAAAAGAATGGCATCAAAGCCGCCCTTCTCAGCGCGAATCAAGTTCCCCACATCACCTTGATGCACCCTTACCCGTTTATCTTGCAGTGGATGCCCTGCCAATGCCGACAAATATGTCTTATTCCATTGAATGACTGCTGGAACAAGCTCTGCAACGATGACTTCTGCATCATCGCCAACATGTTTTAACGTTTCAGCAAGTGTAAAGCCCATGCCCAAACCACCAATCAGCACACGCGCTTTAGGCTTGTTTTTTAGATGCTTGCAGCCAAGTTCTGCCAAGGCATCCTCAGAACCATGCATGCGGCTGTTCATAAGCTCTGAATAACCTGTTTTGATAGAATACTCATCACCACGGCGAGAAAGAGTCAGCTTTTCAGCCTCACCAACGACATTACTGCTATCCAACAATTCCCAAGGTATCATATTTCCTCACTAAAAAATCTCTGCACAGGGTTATATAGATTTTACCCTTTCAAGCAAGTTCAAGGATGTTTAGCATGCGACCATGTCTAATAATACACCCTCTTTTGTATCACGCCGTGCTGCGATGAAAGCCAGCCTTGCAGGAATTACTGCACTGGCAGCATCACCTAGCATTCTCTGGGCACAACAATCTGATCATACGCGGCAAACACTGATTGATCAGCTGGTAAAAGAAACAGGTTTACCTCGCGCAAACGTTGCCGCAGCGATTAATCATGCTGTCTATGATGAAAGTATTATTACACGCATGAAAGCACCGTATGAATCTCGTAGTTATGCCCAATATCGTCCATTATTCGTGCATCCAAGACTGGCTGCAAAAGGTCATGCTTATTTAGAAAAGAACGCAGATGTTTTTAAAGACTCTGAAAAGAAATATGGTGTACAAAAAGAGATTATTGCAGCGATTTTGGGCATGGAAACGCGCTATGGTGCTAATCGTGGTAATGATCCCGTAGTTAGCTCACTTTATACCTTGGCAACAGGTTACCCGCGTCGGGCAAAATTCTTTCGTAGAGAGCTAGGCGAATTATTGCTGTTATGCAAAGAAGAAGGCTTAGATCCCAATCAATTTAAAGGCTCTTATGCGGGTGCTTTTGGTACGACGCAGTTTATTCCATCCTCTTACCGTGCTTATGCCGTCGATGCAGATGGTGATGGCAAACGTGATGTTTGGCACTCTTCTGCCGATATTATTAACAGTGTTGCCAATTATTTTAACAAACATGGCTGGGATGGCTCACGCCCTGTTGCGCATTGGCTGGGCAAAGAAAGTAGCTATAAACAACTCATCGAGCATGCCAAAAAAGGTTTTAAGGGCTGGGTGAAATTATCTGATATTCGTCATCAATTGCCCAAATTAGATCAACGTTGGCACGATGATGATAAAGTCACACTGATTGAAATGACCACCAAAAAAGGCAAAGAAATCGCTCTAGTGCATTATAACTTTTATGTTATAACACGCTGGAATCGCTCATATAATTATGCTATGGCAATCACTGAGTTGGCAGAATTGATGGATTGTAAGGCTTGTAATACGCATGCATAAAAAAGCATTCTTAAAATACTTTTTAGCATGTCTTATAGGCATGACTGTGATGTTGACTGGTTGTGGAAAATCACATGTGGCATCCGACCCATCTTACAAATCCCACAAACATGCATCAGCATCGCTACCTTCTGGAAAAGGTGGTTATGTTAAAAGAGGCAAGCCTTATAAGGTCATGGGGCAGTGGTATTATCCCCTAGAGTCAGCTAGGAATTATGACCAAACAGGAACTGCATCTTGGTATGGCAAGAAGTTCCACGGCAGAAAGACTGCCAATGGTGAACGTTATGATATGCATGCCATGTCTGCTGCGCATAAAACCTTGCCCCTACCAACCATGGTTCGTGTGACCAATTTAGATAATGGACGCTCAGTGGTTGTGCGCGTGAATGATCGCGGACCTTTTGTCAAAAGCCGCATTATTGATTTATCCTATGCCGCCGCCCGCTCGCTTGGCTATGATAAAAAGGGAACAGCCCATGTTCGCGTGCAAGCATTGGATGGCAATAATGTAAGCTCTACACGCAATAACCCTCCTGCGCTGTCCAAGCCCACCCGACAAGTTTCTAATAGAGCAGTGTCTTATCCAGCAGCGACGCAAGATGGTGGTATTTATGTGCAATTGGGTGCTTTCTCATCTCGTAGCAATGCCAATCAATTACGCCAAGAGCTTATTGACACTTTCCCAAGCATTCGTATTCATCATAAAAGCAGGCCTGATTTGTATCGTGTTCGCATTGGTCCATTTCATGAGGTATCTGAAACTGAAAGTATTATTATATCACTTCAAAAACAGGGTTATAACAACACTGTTGTGGTGATTGAATAGCCATGACTTTACAGCGTCGCCGTATTACAGCCTTTGGTTCATCGCGTATTGCCAAGGATGACCCGCGCTTTTATGATGTTGAAGAGCTTTGCAAGAAACTCGCCGAACATGGCTTTGATGGGCTAACGGGTGGTCATCAAGGCATGATGGCAGCTTTTTCACAGGGTATTCGCGCTGGCGGTGGTCATGTACGTGGTATTACCTTGGAATGCTTTCCAACACCTCCCGATAATACTTTTTCTGAAGAAGTGCGTGCCCATGATTTTTTTTCACGCATGCAGCATTTGATTGAAGATTGTGATGCTTGGCTGGTCTTACCAGGTGGTTTGGGCACACTCTCCGAGCTTGCTATGAGCTGGGATTTGCGAGCCATCAATATTCTTAAAGATCGCCCATTGATTCTTTATGGCGATATGTGGCCAGGCATTGTATCGACATTGCAAGATTCATTGATTATGTCGGTTGATCATGGCTTTGATATGCTCACCTTATGCACAAGCCATGATGATGTTTTAAACGCACTAGAGGCTCAATAATGCAAGATTACCGTTTTATATTTCAGGCCAAAGAAGCGATGCGTCTTGATAGTGCATTGGCAGCATTAAGTGCTGATATTCCCTTATCACGCCGCAGAATTCGCCGCGCTATTGATGAAGGCAGCATTTATGTGAATAAAAAACGTTGCCGCAAAGCAGGCACCATGCTGAAAGGTGGTGAGCATTTACGCATGGTCACCATTGATGATGAAAAACTCATCCCTTTTTCAGCTGATCAACTGCTGTGGCAGCATCGGACCTTGTATTTGATTGATAAACGTAGTGGTCAATATTCTCAGGAAGCACTTCATCGCAGCAAGGGTTGTATTCCAGATGAATTGGCAAAACACCTAGGCATGACACCGCGAGAAGCCAAATTTTTACGTCCTGTACATCGCTTGGATAAGGATACATCGGGGTTGATGTTGTTATCATCGAATCCCAAACAATTGCAAAAGCTGCAAGAACTTTGGCATAGCCATGTACAGAAATCATATTTAGCCGTGGTCTCCCCTGCCCCAGAATGGGATAAGCAACGCATTACTTTAGCCATTGATAAGAAAAAAGATCGCCTTGGTCGTTTCCATGTCAGTGACAATGGCCGGGCTTGTGATACCGAAGTAGAAGTGCTTGAAAGACATGAAAATACAGCATTATTGCGCCTTATTCCGCATACAGGACGCACCCATCAATTGCGTGTGCATTTATCACACATAGGATGCCCGATTTTGGGGGATAGGCGCTATCAAGGAAAAAATCATGCACGCTTAATGTTGCACGCGCATACTTTGCGCATTGAAAAACCTGCATTACCCCAATCCATAGAATGGACTGCTGAAGCAGATAAACTATTTTTTCAAATAAATGATTAAATAGCCCATTTTTTACAATTTATAAACACGCTCTAGGAGAGTTGGTCATGACCTTTCTGAAAACCATTATTTTTATCACAACAGTATTATTTAGCTGTGCAACATATGCATCCAACTGGCCCACACCGCCAACCTTGGAAGCCAAATCATGGGCATTGATTGATGCGCGCTCTGGGCAAGTTGTGGTTGAGCATAATGCCAATGAAGAGTTGCCACCTGCAAGCCTTACCAAAATGATGACGCTTTATCTTATTTTTGAAGATTTAAAGCTCGGTCGTTTGCATAAAGATGAACAACTAAACGTAAGTAAAAAAGCCTGGAAGATTGGTGGTAGCACCATGTTTTTAGAGCCACGTATGCACCCCAAAGTGGATGACCTTATCCATGGCATTGCAACATTTTCTGGCAATGATGCTTGTATTGTGATGGCAGAGCATTTGGCAGGTAGTGAATCAGCCTTTGCACAGCGCATGAATGAAAAAGCCAAAGAATTGGGCATGAAACATAGCCACTTTATGAATGCCACAGGTTTTCCAGCAAAAGGACATCATAGTTCGGCTATGGATATGGCAATATTGGCCGCAGCTTTATGGCGTGATTTCCCCGAGGACTATGGAGTATTCTCAGAAAAAAGTTTTACCTATGATGGTCGCAAACAACCCAATCGCAATCGCCTATTGTGGAGTATGCCTGAAGTTGATGGTCTAAAAACTGGACACACTAAAGAAGCTGGTTATTGCCTTGTTTCATCAGCCGAGCATGATCAAACACGCTTTGTATCGGCTGTGTTTGGTACAACATCCGATCATCAACGTGCCAAGCAGTCAAAAGTTCTGCTAACCCATGGTTTTCGTAATTTTGTAACGTTGCGCCCCATGGAGCGCGATATTCGCCGTCAGATTGATGTGTACGGCGGCACATCCGAACATGTATGGCTCAAACCTGCTGCACCTGTTTGGGTAACTGTTCCGAAAGGTCTTGAAAAACAATTAAGCTTTCGTCTACGTTATGATTCACCCATGCATGCCCCCATCACTAAAGGTCAAGAAATTGGCAGCATTGATGCGGTGTTAGGTAAAGATGATAGCAAACCTGCCAATATTTTGGTGCATATTCCTATGCAAGCGGCACGTGATGTGCCTGAAGCATCATGGTTTGGTCGCAAATGGGATGATTTACGTCTGTGGTGGAAAGAGAAAGAAGCCAACGAGGCTGATAGTGAAAGCGAGAATAAACACTCATGAACCAACAACTTACAGCCTATGTGAACGGTCGTTTCACCCCACTAGAAGATGCTACTATTCATATTGAAGATCGTGGTTTTCAATTTGCTGATGGTATTTATGAAGTAGTCGCTTGTTTTGCGGGTACTTTCTTGGATTTACAGCCGCATTTGGAACGTTTGCAACGCTCATGCGAAGGAGTACGCATTCCTTTGCCATGCAGCTTGGAAGAAATGGCAACATTGGTGCAAGAAACCTATAAGCGTAACCCTTTTGAAGATGCCATGGTATATATCCAAATCACCCGTGGTGCGGCTCCTCGCTCACATTTGCCGCAAGGTGAGCTGACACCCACACTCATTATCACTTCCCGCAACTTACCCAAACCAAGCGATGCCAAATTAGCATCGGGTGTTAAAGCCATTACGCTACAAGATATTCGCTGGAAACATTGTGAAATTAAATCTATTGCCTTGCTCGCCAGTGTTTTAGGCAAACAAGAAGCGGCATTAAAAAATGCCGATGAAGCATTTTGGCTGGATGAAGAAGCTCATGTATTAGAAGGCTGCGCGACCAATATTCTTGCTATCATTGATGGTGTTTTGGTCACTCACCCACTGGATCATCAAGTCTTGGGTGGTATCACCCGTAATATGGCGATTCGCGTGGCAAAAGAGCATGGGTTAAGCGTAGAAGAGCGGCCTTGGAAGCTAACTGAGTCAGGTTTAACAGAAGCCATGATGAGTAGCACAACCAATGCGGTCATGCCGATTTATTGTATCAATGAGCAAATCATCGGTGATGGAAAACCAGGCAAAACCACCATGCAAATTCGTGGCTGGATGCTTGAAGCTATGGATGCACTGCGTCGTGCCTGATTTTCATGGGGCATAACATCCAAGCTGTCTTGTTGGATATGGATGGCACATTGGTGGATGCCTTTGCGCCCATTGTCCGTGCCATGAATCAAACACTACAAGAATTCGGTTTGGCGCAAATGTCTGATTCTGATATTCGCCGTCATACAGGTAAAGGTGATTGCAGTATGACTGCCCTATTTGGCGAGCAAAAAGAAGCAGCTGCTAAACGTTTCTTAGAGATTCATGATGAAGATTATTTTACGGGCATTTTTCCACTTGCTGGCGCGGCTGAATTATTGGATTGGTTGCAAAAGTTGCACATACCTGTCGCCATTGTCACCAGCAAAGGACAACACCGTGCTGAAGAGCAATTAGCCCATTTGGGTTGGTCAGATAAGGTGCATACAGTGGTTGGCAAGTTAGATGGTCGCGCCAACAAACCAAACCCTGAAAGTCTACTCATTGCTTGTGATACGCTACAAACAAAGCCTGAGAATACGATCATGGTTGGTGATGGCACTGCTGATGTAAAAGCTGCCAAGCGTGCTGGTAGTGTTGGTATTGGTATCACAGTATCTTTCTCTTCCAATGAGCTTTATGAAGCTGGCGCAATACAGACTTTTCCAACACTGCTTGAGGTTCATACATGGCTGAAAACACAGATACACTGATTCGTTTTTTATTACCCGAAGCGCATACCCGTGGCGCGATTATTCGTGGCACACATATTGTTGAAAAAGCCATGTCTATACATGGTTTGAGTGGCATGCCCGCAGAAATGATGGGCAGAACACTATTGGCATCCATTGTATTATTAAGCGTAAGTAAAGGCGGTGTGCGGCAAGTATTGCAGCTTGATAGTCACCCCAGCCAACCACATGCGCCCATTCGTCGTATTTTAGCAGAGGCTCGCCCAGGGCATGTGCGTGGTTATTTGAATTGGCAAGAAAATCATGCTGGTCATCGCAATGAACAGGAAACAGGTATTTCTGCATGGATGGGTCGCCCGCTGCATATTTCCACAGTGCGCGATATGGGTTTTGGTACACCGTATGTGTCCACCATTGAGCATGATTCGGAATACCTTGCCGATCATATCTTGCATTATCTTAATCAATCGGTGCAAATACAGGCTGATATTATTTTAACACCCAATTTAGCACTCTTTATTGAAGCTATGCCGGGCTGCCAAGAAAAAGATTGGTTTGAAGCGGTGAAAGCTATGGCAGCTATAAGCGATGATGCCCTGCTCAATGATGATCCCGAAGCACTATTACATGCTGCTTTTGATCATTTAAAATGCAAAGTGGTTGGTCATGATCATTACAGCTACCAATGTGGCTGTAGTATTGAGAAAATGAAGGCGGTATTAACAGGCATTGCACACCATGAACTACAAGATTTAGCAGATGATGAAGGTAATGTTACCCTCTCCTGCCAATATTGCTGCAACCATTACATAGTCCCTCTCGATAATATTTAACCAGCCATAAAAAAGCAGCCTGAGTTTCCTCAGACTGCTTTGAATGAACTACGATACTTCAGATTAAAGCTTATCTGCTTCCGAAGCCAAGTAAGATGCCACACCATCAGCATCCGCAACCATGGCTTTATCACCTTTATTCCAACCAGCAGGGCAAACTTCGCCATGTTCTTCATGGAATTGAAGTGCATCAATCATACGCAACATTTCATCCACATTACGACCCAATGGTAAATCATTGACTACTTGATGACGTACTACGCCATTTTTATCAATCAAGAACGAACCACGGTATGCAACAGAGCCACCCAATAGGTGAATCATATCACCTTCATCATCTTGAAGGCTTTCATTACCAATCAATACATCATAATTAGCAGCAATTTCTTTTGTTACATCGGCAACCAATGGATAAGAAACTTCACCAATACCGCCATCGTTTACAGCAGTATTACGCCATGCAGCATGGGTAAACTGAGAATCAATTGAGCAACCGATTACCTGCACGCCACGGCTTTCAAAATCTTTGATGCGATGATCAAAAGCAATCAATTCCGATGGACATACAAAGGTAAAATCCAAAGGATAGAAAAATAATACTACTTCTTTACCTGCATAATCAGACAAAGAAAATTCCTCGTTAATCGAACCATCTGCCATCACTGCTGCTGCAGTAAATCCTGGGGCCTGTTTACCAACCAATACACTCATAAAACACTCCTTTTTTTACGTTCTATCTAATAAAAATATATGGTAACTATTCAGCTCACCACCGATTCACCCGACACCTGTGTTAGAAAATGCTCACTTACAGAAGTAAGTTGCGCTTTTCCGCCTTGGGAGGTGCTGATTAACTCAATGCATGGTGTCTATGCGCCCAAAATTACCAACGCTGGCGTTGGAAAACTTAACAATAGCGGTGCTATTACTTACGCTTGCCGCCTTGGGGTTGAAAATTTTGAATCGCATATCCACTCATCCAGAGTTAATCGGCACCTCCCTAGGTCTCGAACAAATCAGCGGCAATCTGAACAGATACGCACCAATTTATAACTATGGCTGCGAGTTTATGCGGAATCATGAATCCTTACCACCCTTCGCGTCGTCAGGTTTATCCTGAGGTGAGGCAAACTCAATAAATATATGTTTGGCCTCAGGTGAAATTCGAGCTACATCTTCCTCTAATGAGCGGCGAATGGCATTAAGTTTGTGCATAAAACGGATGGCTTGTGCAACCTCAGCCTCAGACATATCTGCAAAAATCGTTTCTTCTCTTAACTCAATTTCAGCCATCAATAAGGTTTCTTCAGGTGACAACACAATACTGTTGACCCGTTGAACACGCTGAACTTGTTCATCTTCCCGCCATAATTTTGCAGCGACATCATTTACCCCATCATCCGAGTGATTAAGTAAATATTTACGATTGGTTGCCGCTAAAAAATATGCCAAAACACCCATCAAAATACCAATGCAAATTGCCGCAATACCATCAAAGATGGCAGAGCCAGTCCAAAAGGATAAACCTATACCCAGCAATGCAAATACAAGCCCTAACATGGCAACACTATCTTCAATCAATACCGCTAAGGTAGTCGGATCACGTGTTTCCACAAGGTACTGACGAACAGATTTGCCCGCCTCTTTGGCTTGGCTAAGAAACTCTTTGAGTGCTACGAAAAATGAATAACCTTCCACCACAAAAGCAATGCCAATAATCATAAATGGCACCCAAGATATTTCAGGCGTATGCCCATGTTGAATTTGTTCAACAGCATGCATAATCGTGTAAGCACAGCCTAAAAAGAAAATGGTTACGGCGGATATAAGATTCCAAAAATAACGCTCTTGCCCATAACCAAAATGATGATGGGTATCGGCCTTGCGCATGGAGCGTTTCAAGCCCAAATACAACAAGCATTGATTCGCTGTATCGGCGAGCGAATGTACAGCTTCAGCTAACAATGCACTGGAGCCTGAAAAAGCAAAACCAATAAATTTTGCAATTGTCACAATACTGTTTCCAAAAATTGCCGTAACAACTGCTTTACTTGAACCGTGTGACATAAACATCCTTTTCAACTTCAATATATCTATAATACGGGCTAGGCTAGCCCACCATGTGGTCTTATCAACATCAACACTTTAACGTGCATCAAATCCCTGCCCTCAATGATAATTATATTTATCTTATTGAAGCAAAAAATAGTGATATTTTAGCCGTGGTTGACCCCGCTGATGCCAGCGTGGTAAATCAGGCTTGTGCTCGTCTAGGCAAATCATTAACCCACATTTTAAACACCCACCACCATTGGGATCATACCGATGGCAATAAAGCACTCAAACAACGCTGGAATTGCACGGTAATTGGAGCTGCTGACGATGCAAAGCGTATTCCATGCATTGATATACAAGTTTCAGAAAATGTGTTCCCCAAGCTTGATGGGCTTAATATTCAGATATTGGATGTAAGCGGACATACCTTAGGGCATATTGCTTATGTGATGGATAATGCGCTTTTTTGTGGTGATGCTTTGTTTGGTGCTGGCTGCGGGCGTTTGTTTGAAGGCTCACCTGAACAAATGTGGCAAAGCCTGCAAAAGCTAGGCGCATTACCCGATAATACCCAAGTTTATTGCGCCCATGAATATACCCTACCAAACTTACGTTTTGCACGTGATATTGATAGCAACAATAAAGAACTAGAAAGCCGTATTCATCGTGATACGCAAACCCGCATGAAAAAGCAACCCACCATTCCATCTAGTATAGCCTTGGAGAAAGCAACCAACCCCTTTCTACGCCCATTGAATGATACTTTTATACATACTTATGCCACAGCCAAGCATATCGAAGAAAATGCTCTGGATGTCTTTACCCACTTACGCACATCAAAAGATCGCTGGTAGTATTCCACTGGCAACATTGCCTTTACCCATAGCTAATTAACGAAAACTCATTCCTTTTTATCATCAAAGGATAACATCCCGAATGGCACTAAGTTAAGCGGCTCATACAGTATTTCCAACGTTTCTAGCTACTTTTATTTCACACTTTAAATAAGTGAAGAGTTGCCTTGCACTTCACCGAAAATGAGTGTTTTCATTTCGTGCTATGAAGTAATTTTATTCAGTGTTACGTTGGCTTAAATATGTTTCGCAGTCTAAGATATAATGGTTAGAAGCATGGGAGAAGAAGGTGTTATTTTTCAACATTCTTAGACTAATTTTTAGAGGTGCTGAATAATTACAAAATGCTTAACTTAGTGCCATTTGGGACACAATGCAGAATTCAGGGGACATAATACATAATTATTTGATTTTGTGCGGGAAAGTTGCCATTCTAGGGTATGAATTGTTTGAATTATATATTGTAATGGGATGTGTAGGCGCAAAATGAAAAAGTCCGCTTTTAGCAAAATAGAAATGTCCCCTTTAGAGTTTGATTTGGGGGTGTCGAATGAAAGCGGAGTTATTACATATGAGCGAGCAGGAACAGTCACGAACGGAAGTCATACGCCTATACCTTGATGGTTATATAAAACAAAACGTAGCAGCAAAACGAATAGGGCTGGGCACACGCCAAGTTCGGCGTTTAGCTAAAGCGTATCGACTGCATGGCGCTAATGGATTGATACACGGGAACCGTGGTAAGGAAAGTAATCGTAAGATACGTGATGAAGTAAAGCTTCGCGCTTTGTCGTTGGTTCGCGAGTTCTACTATGATTTTGGTCCAACCTTTGCGGCAGAAAAGTTATTGGAAATGCATAGTATCAACATATCTTCAGAGACCTTACGTCAGTGGATGATTAGCGATGGTATTTGGATTTCAGGAAGAACTAATCTCTTTCTATATCCTTGCATATCGGAATTATAGACTCTTATTAACAAGGTTATCAAACATTATTTATGTAAAAATTCAAAAGTTTTCGTATTTTTGCTACCTAAAGCACAGCTCCAACTCTTGGTGCCCTTATGTGCAAGAGTAAGAATTGACAGCGCCGTTTACAAAATTTCATTTAACTGGCTATGTGAGCATGCCCTTCCTTAATAACACCATAACCCCAAGGCTTGAACTCATCAGTATGACCCACCATGATAGCGTCATGATAGATTCGCCTTCACCATCAACCTTATGCTGCCATCGTACATCCCTTGCTGTCTTAAAGACATCAGGAGACAGCGTTCGCAAGTATTTACAGGGGCAAATCACCCAAGATATAAATTTACTTACGCCCAACACCCCTATTTATACAGCCGTACTTAGCCCGCAAGGGAAAATGATTGCCGATATGCATATCATCGATATTGGCAATGAGCTTATTATGATCACTGAAAGTGCTTATGCTGCAGCACTGGTTGAGCGGTTGCACCGCTTTGCATTGGGGCATGATATTCGTTTGGGGCAGGTTGAGGCTTTGAGTGTTTTATCTGTTCAAGGCGAAAATGCGCAACAAATTATTCAAAGTATCAAACAACCCATCGAAGCCTGCATAGAAATGCATGAAGCTGCTAATCAGGGTAACTGGCTTATCATGGCTAACACAGATATTCACAAAGCATTGCATCAGATGTTGGGCGTATACAGCGAAGAAGATTTGGAGAATGCAGCTATCATCTATGGCACACCACGCTTTGGACGGGATTGGGATGCCTCCATACATCCGTTAAATGCCAATCTTATTGAAATGAATGGTGTGAATTTTGATAAAGGTTGTTATGTCGGGCAAGAAGTTACCAGTCGTATGCATTGGCGAAATGGCATTAAGAAAAAACTCTATCATATTAAAATTGAAGGAAATTTATGCAACACTCCCTGCCCTATCCAAAGCACTTGCAACATAGGTATGCTAACTTCAGCAGCTACGGATACATCTGGTGAACATTTTGGCATTGCCCACTTACCTATTGAGTCTGTAGAAAATAATACACCATTATCGCTTGAAAATGGTAGTCCAATCACTGTCCTTAAAGCTTGTCATGCCTGAAAATAAAACCGTCTCTGCCTTTGTTTGGTACCATGCTGAAAGTCAGCAAGAAAACCTATTTCAAGCATGGATAGAGCATGTTCAGCGTGAGCTTCATGTCCAAGCAAAGCTCTACAAACGCATGCAAAATGAAAAGACAACTTTCATGGAAGTCTTTGAACACATAGACTGCGCAACAATCAAACACATTGAACGACTGGCAACACAGCAGCATTGTTTTGATGGCATTGAACGTCGATGCGAATCATTTGAAAGGATATAACCTACATGAACCAATCGCTTGCGCTTAATATTGCCATTAAATTGATTCGTCGCGAATCACCGACCCCTGAAGATGCAGGTTGCCAGAACTACATCAAGAGATTGCTTGCACCATTGGGTTTTGTGCGCACATCCGTGGATACAGGTGGTATTACCAATAGTATTTATACACGTATTGGCGAGCTTAAAGGCACATTAGCATTTGCTGGGCATACCGATGTTGTACCCACCGGTCCCATCGAAGCTTGGACACACCCACCTTTTGAAGCTGTCGTAAAAGATGGCATCCTACATGGGCGTGGCACGCAAGATATGAAGGGAGGTATTGCCTGCTGGTTAGCAGCCATCGCCCAGCTTTGCGCTCAACAAACCCCCTTACCTACCCTGCAATTATTGATTACTTCCGATGAAGAAGGTGATTCTATTGATGGCACCATTCGCATTGTTGAATATATGCAAGCCAATAACACACTGCCAGATGCAGTAATTGTCGGTGAACCATCTTGCTCTAAAAAAGTCGGTGATACGATTCGTCGTGGTCGTCGTGGCGTGGTACAGGCTCGTATCACATTTCATGGCAAACAAGGGCACTCTGCCTATCCACAAGATGCTGATAACGCCATTCATCGTGCCGCACCAGCTTTGGCACGCATTGCCGATATTGATTGGGGTAAAGCTGCTGAAGGTTTCCCTGCCACATCCTGTCAAATTACCAATTTTAATGGTGGCACAGGTGCTAGCAATGTGATTCCTGGCTCTGCTGAAGCATTTTTGGATATTCGTTACAATCCAAGCAACAATTTCGAGCAAATTAAATCATTGATTGAAGCAGCATGTGAAGGTTGTAAAATCACAGCAGACTTCGATCATGTTGCCACTGCCTTTTCAACGCCTGATGGCATCTTTTTGGATACCGTATGTGCATCCATTAAACGTATCACAGGCATTGAAACATTGCGTGATACCGGTGGCGGCACATCCGATGGACGTTTTATTGCCGCTGCGGGTATCGCTATCGCAGAGTTAGGTTTAACCAACTCAACCATTCATCAAGTCAATGAGTGTGTAGCCACCCATGAATTGGATACACTTACCGCTATTTATTCCGATATAATCGAACATTTTGAGGTTTAACCATGTCACTTACCAAGAATCTTACCCAACTGGGCAACAAACCCACTGCCGAAGCATCCAAAACACTGGAAGTATTCCCCAATCCGAATCCAGAGCGTGATTATCATATCAAAATTGACTCACCAGAGTTTACTTGCCTATGCCCGAAAACAGGGCAGCCAGACTTTGCAGAAATTAAAATTGATTACATTCCCGATGAGCTATGTGTCGAGCTTAAATCACTCAAGCTTTATTACTGGAGCTTTCGTGATGAGGGACATTTTCACGAGCAAGTCACCAACATGATGGCATCCGATTTGATCGAAGCGATGGATCCGCGTTATTTAAAAGTTACGGCTATTTTTAATGTGCGTGGCGGCGTGTATACCACGGTTGAAGTTGAGCATCGCAAATAATGGCAGCCACAACACTTCCATTCACCAAAATGCAGGCACAGGGCAATGATTTTATTGTACTGAATGGTCTTGAGTATGAATTACCTGAATGCACCCATGAATTTGTCCGCACCATCACCGAAAGGAAATATGGCATTGGTTGTGACCAACTACTTATCCTAACGCCTAGCGAAAATGCCGACGCACACATGCGTATTTTCAACAATGACGGAACAGAAGCTGCAAATTGTGGCAATGGTTTGCGTTGTGTGGGTGCATTGCTACTGGAGAGCCTGAACAAAACATCTATCTCCATTGCTTTGAATGATCGCATCGTAACAGCTAAGAAAACAGACAACGGTATCGCTGTGGAAATGGGTGCTGCCCAAATAACCAATCAAACCGATGCCCATGTTGATGTAGAAATTGGCAACCCCCACTCTGTCTTCTTTGAAGCCGTGGAATCATTCCCCGAAAATCGAAATATTGAAATTGTCACAGGGCAAGTTGCTGACCATGTCTATATCGACATTATCGAACGTGGCGCAGGACGAACATCGGCTTGCGGCTCAGGCGCATGCGCCACTGCTGCGGCTATTTGGAAAGTAGAAGACCATACGCGCCCGCAAACCATTGAAATGCCTGGTGGAAAAGTCTTGGTATCAGGCTCTCCCGATAATCTGATTCTTGAAGGAAGTGTTGAAACAGTTTTTATTGGGGAGTACCAGATTAGCTAATTATTCAGATGGAAAACCTAACGTGGATGATGTTATATCTCGATCAACAGAAAAATCTGACATATCCAATGCTACTTCTTCACCCAATATCTTACGGCTCATGATTTCCGCAGTAATCGGAGCCAAGCCTACACCATTACGATAATGACCCGATGCCACCCAAAGTCCTTTCATATTTGGCACATCCCCCAAATAAGGCAAGCCATCAGGGCTACCAGGGCGAAAGCCCATCCATTGATGCTCCATTTCTAAATCTTTTAATCCTGGTGCAATTTTTTGCATGGATGCCATCAGTTGATCGCTTACTTGTTCGGTATTACCGCGTTCAAAACCAACAAACTCCATGCTCGCCCCTACTAAAATTCGACCATCAGCTCTTGGTACAAAATAAGCATCATCATGTTTTACAATAGATTTCATTAATCCTGCTGCACCTTTAAGCAACACGATTTGCCCTTTGACTGGTTTGATAGGCAATGCAAAGCCCAACTGCTCTGCAAGCTCCCCACTCCAGCTACCACTTGCCAGTAACACCTGATCTGCTGAAACCTTTTTACCATCAGCGCACTGCACAGCTGTTACCACGCCTTGTGTGCTTGATAATGAGCTCACTTCAGCGTGTTCGTGTAATTCAACACCAAGCTTCTGCATCCAAACACGAACTGCCTGTAACAAACGCGGGTTACGTAACTGTGCAACATCAGCCCATAACAATGACTTTGTGACCTGTGGAGAGAGTGTCGGCTCAAGCTGGCATGTTTGGGCTGTATCAAGTTGCTCAATATTCCAGTTAAAACGCTTGGACCAATCAAGTGCAGGCTGCCAATGGTTACACTTATCATCATCAAAAAATGGTACCAACAAACCCGATTTTCGCCACTCAATCGAGATGCCCGTGTCTGCTTCAAGCTGGGCACGAAAGTTAGGGTACATCGCAAGACTGGCATCCATCAAATGAGAAAACGAATCAGGATATAACCATGGGTGAATCGGACACAAAATGCCAGCCCCTGCCCAAGATGCTTCTTGCCCTGTTGTGCCGCGCTCCAATACCACCACACCTGCACCACGTTGTTTTAAGAAACACGCCGTTAAACAACCTATAATGCCGCCACCAACCACCACTATTTTCATGCCTTAAAGCTCCCCTTCTGTTGATTGCTACATAGGAAACTATAATATGCCCCCATGTCTGCGCATAGCTCTGCATCTCCAGCATCCGAAATCACAATACGGCAAGCCTACCAGCACTGCCAAGGAATCGCAGCGCAACATTATGAAAATTTCCCCACAGCATCCAAACTCATTCGCGCTGATTTGCGCCCTGCGGTCGCCGCTATCTATGCTTTTGCCCGTGCCGCAGATGATATGGCGGATGAAGGTGATGCCACTGCTGAAATACGCATCAAACAACTCGATGCTTGGGAACTATTGCTGGAGCGTTGCACCGAAGAAGATATTGATCACCCTGTTTTCTTAGCCCTTGCTGATGCAATTAAACGTTTTCATTTACCTGTACAAGCATTGCATGATTTACTGACTGCATTTCGTATGGATTGCACAATTAATCGCTACGCGACTGAGCAGGAACTTTTATTTTATTGCAAACATTCCGCCAACCCCGTCGGACGTTTAATGCTGGCATTGCATGGTATTCACGATAGCAAAGCAGCCCGCGCCTCTGATTGTATTTGCACAGCATTGCAACTAACCAATTTCTGGCAAGATTTCTCCATTGATCACCCCAAAGGTCGTTGTTACTTACCCGAATCATGGCTCTCTGCCGAAAACATCACATCAGAGACTCTATTATCGGGCGAAACTAGCCATCAACAAGCCGCACCTGCCATTACCCATGCCATTGATTTCACACGTGATTTATTTCATCAAGGCAGTGAATTATTACCTATGCTTCCCTTTCGTTTTCGCTTACAAATTGCCGCAACCCTGCATGGTGGCATGAGCATATTATCGGCAACAGAGCGTTGTGATAATCCGCTGATACAACGTCCACATCTGGAGCGTAATGATTGGATGCAGATGATTTTACCGATTCTCAGCAGCACACTTATGCCAAAACGCATCATCAAAGCATTGAATACCAAAACAGTATGACAGCTCAATGCCCATCACCCAAAGCCCTATCTCCTGAGGCATATTGCAAAGAAAAAACTCGAGCATCAGGCTCATCCTTTGCTTATGCTTTTGGTTTTTTATCCAAACAACAATGCCGTGCCATGATGGCATTGTATGCCTTTTGTCGTGAAGTGGATGATATTGCTGATGAAATCGAAGATAAACATGAAGCCGAGCAACAAATTTGCCAATGGCATGATGAAATTTCTCGTGTTTTTGAAGGTCAAGCTAATCACCCAGTCGGGCATGAGTTGCACTGGGCAATACAACATTTCGCTTGGGATAAAGAGCTCTTTTATGAAATGCTCGATGGCATGCTCACGGATATTTCAGGCAGAGCATTTATCAAAGAAAGTGATTTAAACTTATATTGTTATCGTGTTGCAGGCGTTGTTGGCTTGCTGACCATTGAAATATTTGGTTATAAGAAGCGTCAATCACGCCACTTTGCCACCACACTCGGCAATGCATTACAACTGACCAATATTCTGCGTGATGTTCAAGAAGATATGCAGCGTGGTCGCATTTATTTACCACAAACAGAGCGTGTCCGTTTTAAGGTTACTGATCAGGATATTTGTGATGGTAAAATGAATGAGAATCTACAAGGCTTACTCACATATTACGCTGAAAAAGCTGAGTCAGCTTACCAGCAAGCCCTCGAACAACTTCCTCTTGAAGATCGTATAAGTCTGCGCCCCGCCATTATCATGGCTGCTATTTATTATGCCCAACTCAAACGCATGAAATCCTTTAACCTTGATATTTGGCAACATTCAGGACGCATCCCATCATGGCGGAAAATGCTTATTGCATGGAAAGCATGGCGTTATGAGAAGAAGTATGAAAAATCGTTAAACTTAGAAAAATACCCATGTCGGATAAGTTTCTAAGTTTATCTACTAGGACTATTGACCAAACAAGCCTTTCATCGCATCACCTGCTGCGCCGCCAACACCTGTAGCACCAGCACCAATTTTGTCCAAAGCACCTTTTTTTAACGCAGCCGCACCTTTACCTAAGTATTTACTCACACCGATTTTAGCAACTGAGCTTTTTACATTGCCCAGCAGCTTTGATGAAAGAATCTGGGCTACTTCAGCAGCCGTTGCACCACCGCTTTTTTTGCCAATATCGGTTAATTGAATTCTCGGCAAATTTACGGATTGCTCAGC
>JALUXZ010000019.1 GCA_027018935.1 Mariprofundaceae bacterium | reverse complement strand
GCCTCTTGGATTGTGATGGCAAAGAAAAAAGCTTTAAAAATTAGGGGTGTAGAGAATTTTGATCATCAATTGCAGGTATTATTATCGGATGATGATATTTTGCAGGCTGCCATCATGCGTTTACAACCACCAGAAACAGTCCAGCTTATATTTTCACAAGGTATATTGCATGCTTCAGGTGTTGCTTCACAAGCATGGATTGGGCAAGCCAAGAAAAATGCTCTGCTGGTGAATGGCGTGAAGAAAGTTGATGTCTCTGATGTACAGGCAAGCATGTCGCCTTGGCAAAAGTTAAAGAACTCTATTGATAACACGCATTTGGTCTCTGTTGCTAATATGCCAAATCTTCAGAAAGAGGATAAGAAAATATTGCAAATCTTAGCAGCGTGGTATCAGGAAGCCTTGAATATGGATCAATCCAGCTTGCTTGTTATACGTTCTGTATATGGGAATGGCGGGAAATTGGTGGGCAAATTGCGCTATCAAAATGTAGCTAATATATTGCATGTATATGGTTTGAAAAAGCATCATATTCAGGTCGATTTCCAGATAAATAAGCAATCAACCCAAGCCAGTCAAATGACATTTACATTATTATCTCAAACGGTAAAAAAATAATGATTCAAAAGAAGATTTGTATTTTAGGAGCTGCTGGTGTGGGGAAGACAAGTCTTACCGCACAGTTTGTTTACAGTAAATTTTCTGAAAAATATTTATCGACGATGGGTGTAAAAATAGATCGCAAAAAGGTAACGGTAGGGGATACGCAGATTAATTTGATGATTTGGGATATTCATGGTGAAGAAAAATTTAAAAAAATCACCAGTAGCTATTTGCGAGGTGCATCAGGTCTTATCATGGTGGTGGATGGTACACGCCCTGATACCATAGATAGAGCAAAAGATATTTTACAGCGTGTTGAAAAAGATGTGGGCTGTTTACCTTA
This sequence comes from Mariprofundaceae bacterium, assembly GCA_027018935.1. Lineage (GTDB taxonomy): Bacteria > Pseudomonadota > Zetaproteobacteria > Mariprofundales > Mariprofundaceae. The sequence goes on along the minus strand of JALUXZ010000019.1, from coordinate 3,377 downwards.
TGTTTGGTTGTTAAATAAAGCAGATTTAACGGATGAATGGAGCCTTTCTGAGCAGCATTTTAATGAGCTTAAAGCTATGCACCAGCCAATTTATCGTACCAGCGCCAAAACGGGTGAACATGTGGAAGATTCATTCTTAAAACTTTCTGAAATGCTGTTGTCTGCATGAATAAGCTTCCTGCAGTGCTGTATCAGCATATTGCATCGCATCATATCAAGCAGCTTGAGCCTGCATGGTTAAAAGTATCTTCCAATAGTGAAGAAATTCTTTCCGTTGGTGGTGCATGGCAACATTATTTACCACGTTTACCTGTCGCAAGTGATCGTGTTTCAGATGTATGCGAGTCTCTATTAGGGATGTTGCCATGCACAGAAAATTTTGAATTACCGCATATGCAGTTGTCAGAGGGTCATTATACAGATATAGCAGCGATTAAAGATGAGAGATGTGACTGGTTGTTATTTTGTGATGTAACAGAGCATGTTAAACAATTGCAACAATACCAGCAGGCTTCCAATGATTTGGTTTTATTACAAGGAGAGCTTAACAGAACACTAGACCGTTATGTTGGGCATCATGTTGCTGAACGTGTTGCGCAAGGTAAAATGCAATTAAACTTGGCAGGAGAGCGCAGGAGAATTAGCACATTATTTGTAGATATTCGCGGTTTTACCCCCTTTAATGAAAGTCATGATGCACAATTGGTGATGCAAACACTTAATAACTATATGGATGGTATGTTAGCCCCCATCTTATCTAAAGATGGTATGGTTGATAAAATTATAGGCGATGGAATTATGGCAATATTTGGTGTGTTAGACTCTAAATATTCGGGTGTTGAATCCGCATTTTCTGCAGCACAAAGTATGATAAAGAATATTTATGCTTTAAATCAGCAGCGCCAGGAGCAAGGTTTGGAGCAGCTTGGTATTGGTGTTGGCATAGCAACAGGTGATGCGGTTTTGGGGATGTTAGGTTCACATGATAGACGTTGTTTTACGGCTATTGGAAAACATGTGAATGTTGCAGCACGCTTAGAGTCAAAAGCTAGCACGGGTGAAATATTGCTGGATTCAGAAACATATCATAACTTAAATACATGTGATGGTTTTTCATTGCGACGTTTATCGCTAAAAGGTATTGGTGAAGTAGATGCTTATGTTTATAGCCTAGCCTGCATGCTGGAGTAAAATACTTTGGAATTATTCAGTTCACCACTGGTTCGCCCGATACCTGCGTTAGAAAATGCTCACTTACATTTCGTCTTGGTCTCGAATAAATCAGCGGCAACTTGAACAGATACGAAGCAACTTTAACTATGTTGAATAGTTATAATACGTTAAACAATCAGTGTTAGAGTGTTTCCGATAGAAACATGTCGATTTTTTTGCGGTCAGCATAAAACCAGTTGCCTGACTTTTGGGTGATGACACCTGCTTTGATAAGCTTCTTGATTTCTCGACTGATAGTTTCACGTTGACAGCTAATAAGTCGTGCTAACTCTGCATGGCTTGGTATTAGTAAATGAATACGGTTTTCCTTGCTTGTTGATTGGTTGGCAAGGGTTTTAAGGTAACGACAAATTTTCATGCTTATATTGCTTTGTGATAAGCGGCATACGACCTCATGGGTTTTAAGATAACGCTGTAAAAAAAGATCCGTTATTTTTCTGAGAAAGTTATAGTCTTGGAGGCGTTCATGGAACTCATGCTCGCTGATTTCTAAAAGAATGCAATCTTCATCAGCGATTGCTGTGGCATTGCGTGTTGATTGTCCAAACATGGCTATTTCACCGATAAGTTGATGTTTCTGTAAATGGTATAGTAGCATTTCATGACCATTGGCAGAAATTAAACAAATACTAAAAGCTCCCTCTAAAATAAGAAAGCAATTATGCCGGTGTTGTTCGCCTGCGTATAATACATGCTGCCCTTTTTTTATATGATGTAGTTTGGTGGATGAAAAATCGCCTTTGGTAAATTGATAGCTCACCTATTTTCCCCCTACGTAAACATGAATGATGCGCGCATGATATACATTAAAAAATAACCTGACTGTGATAAATAACACAGTCAATGAGTAGAGTTAGTCAATAGGGTGCGCCTCGGCGATTGATGTAGACAGGGGGAAGTATGATTTTATTGGTAGATGATGATAAGGGTGTGTTGTCTATTTATACGAAACTTCTGAAAGTAATGGGCTACCATGTGATTGCATGCGACTCACCTGAAGAGGCTTTATGCAAGGCTCGCAGGCATAAGGATGAGATTAGAGCGATTGTGAGTGATTATTGTATGCCTGATATGCTGGGAGTCGACTTAATTCAAGCGGTTGGAGAAATCATACCGATGATTACCAAGGTGCTGATTACAGGCTTTGCGCCTGGAGAAGTTCCTGCGGATATTACGTTAATAAACAAACCATTTTCAGTTCGAACCTTGGCAAGTATTTTAGAAAGAGAACAGAAAAGAAATCCAGCATGCTTGGGTGCATTGTCGTGAAAAGTTGTAAAAGCCATGATTGATATGGCTAAATCGTTATCCTCCTTGCTTTTTGTTGATTATTTTTCCTGTATGCGTTTGCCAGAAACATCTGAGGTTTGCTGTTGATGCGAAATATTTTTATTACTTTTACTCTTGGTGTGATGGTATCTCTGCTGATGTTTTCTTTCGTAAAAGACTGGGAAGAAGGCGCAAGACAGTCGGCTTTTGAGCTTCGTGCGCAGGCGCATATGGCATCTGTTCGAAAAAGTTTGGAGGGTATTAGCAAGCAGCTTGAAGATGTCCGTTATTTGATTGAGCATGCTATCAATGATGAACATGAAGATGTTTATCAACCTCAAAAGTTTATCAATGTGCTTGCGCCCATGCTTAGTCATGAGCCTGCCCTGATTGATATAGGGTGGGCAGTGGTGGTTACGGAATCAGCCAAACAAGCGAAGCTGATTTACCATCTGAAAAATGGATTTAAAAACGTTGAAGAGACAAATATCGTGATGCCCAAGCAAGCATTGTTTGGCTATATGCATCAAGAAAACAATGCTTATGAACTGCATCTTATCACGCCTATTACCAACACCACTTCGGTGATGTATAAAGGTAGGGGTATAGCTGCACTGGTAAGTGAGTGGGATGTAAAAACCTTGATAGAACAAGGCTTGGAAGATACGCCAGTTAACGCACAAGATATTACTTTTTTCAATGTCTCGGCAGATGGCAAAGAAGAGCGTATTTATTTTCACCCATCGCGTAGCCGCACAGCAGCAGATAAGAATCTCCATACCGATATTTCTTATATGCATAACTTTAACTTTGCAGGCATGCATTGGCATGTTGTGTATGAGGCTGCACCCAAATTTTTAAAAGATTTTCCTGTT
>JALUXZ010000018.1 GCA_027018935.1 Mariprofundaceae bacterium | reverse complement strand
CATGGCATTGGATAAACCCACATAACCAGTTCCTACTACAGCAATTTTCATAGACACAACCTAACGATTAGAAACAGCATGATTTACACATTTTGCAAATTTCACAAAATCATCCAAATGCTGCGTGCATATTGCATATACGATTTTCCAATCAATGGATTCATAATTATGTACGGCTATATTACGGAATCCCACAGATAATTTCATACGATCAGCAACAACATGCTCAATAAGCTGATGTTGAGCCAGTGCTTCAAACATTCCACCCATGGTCGATGGTACAGGAATAGCCTCAATAGAGGCAACCCAATGCGCCGAAATATCAACACTCAATTGTACAGCCCTCGTAAGGTTCAACGTAATAATATCTTGTACATCTACATCACTCTCAAGTTTAGAAACGCTACTTGGACACTTTTCTTGGATACGTGATAAACAACGGCGCAATGATTCAAGTTTTTCTTCAATCAACAACCTATCCATGCGTTCCTCCTCTCATCAAGAATTCGTTGGCGATAAGGTAAAAAATCAGCCTGATCAAATGCATTCCTACGCAACAGCGCAGCATAAGCAGCATCATCTCCCACAAGCCGCTTGCCATGCTTTACAATTTGCCCAAGCAATGGTTGCCCAACCACATTTAAATCAATCAAATCCACACTACGCCCCAAACATGCCGCAATGCGAGCAATCCACAACATCTTTTCTTGCGCATCCATCACATGGTCCAACTGTATTGCTACATCAACATCGCTATCAAAACGTTCACACGCCTTTGCCAATGAGCCAAACACAATGGCCTGATGAGGCGCATCATTTTGCTGCAAGCAACTTTGTAAATTATCAATCTCAGATATAGAAACCATCTTACCTTGCCACCCCAATCATTAAGCACACTGTAACCATATAACAGCAATAAAAAAAGGCGCGACATTCGCCGCGCCCTTTCTCAATCATCCATAACAATCAATCATCGTGCTTTTTTTCTTTTTTGTGCTTACCGTGTTTATCATCTGAAACTTTAATATCATCCTCAATTTTTGAAAGCTTCTTCTCACCGATACCTTTCACATGTTTTAAGTCATCCACTGATTTAAAAGAACCATGTGCTTCACGGTATGCCACGATTGCCGCCGCAGTTTTTGCACCAACACCATGCAACTCCTCTAACTGTGCTACGGATGCGCTATTCAAATCAATTTTATCACTTGCGTATGCCGAACCACTTAACATCAAAAAAGTAGTCATCATCGCCATCAATATCATTTTCAAATTCATTATGAACCTCCCAATTTCAACCTTTACCATCAAGGTTGCTCAATAGATAATAGTTCAAAAAACACAGGGTTCAAGTTTTTTGATTTTCTGTAACTATTCAGCATAGGGCACCTCGAAGAACCTCGCACAAGTCAAACGATGCTGATTTGTTTGAGACCACCAACAGTAGGCGCTTTTAGGCGAGGCGGAAAAGCACAACTTACTGCTGTAAGTGAGCATTTTCTAACGCAGGTATCGGGCGAATCGGTGGTGAGCTGAATAGTTACGATTTTCTCACTTCAACAATTCGTGCATCAAAGCCTTCAGGAGCTCCCTGCAGCCAAATCCAAGCATAATAAGCCACCACACCCAATATTCCTGCCAATGCAGATGCCACACCTGCATACGCTTGCCCTTGCATCGTCAGCCCAACCACGGATCCAAGCGCAATAAACACCAACATCGGCACGCCATACAGGCGAAATGCAGTTTTTAATAACAAACCATCAGCAACTTCGATGACCACCTCATCACCCACCTCTGCCGACCTATCATTCTTCACCCGCAATTTCAGTACGCGCCCTTCACCCGAACCTTCTTTCCAAGAACCCAATGTTTTACACGATGCATTGCCCGCGCATGAGTTACACGATGAGGCACGCTCACCCACAACGGTGGCTTCATCACCATGGATTTCTGTTACAAATACTGTTTGACGCATTCCCACACTATACAAAGCTTACCTTATAAACGTAAAGTACGCATACATGACAACCAATCATCAACACTTCGACTACCTTATCATCGGCAGCGGCGCAGCCGGCTTACTCGCAGCCTATCAACTCGCCGAACATGGCACTGTTTGCATTGTAAATAAGGGAGATTTCAGCGAATCCAACACCTATCAAGCACAAGGCGGTATTGCCGGTGTTTCAGGCATCAGCGACTCCATTGATGAACATATAAACGACACCATGCAAGCCGGTGCAGGGCTATGCCATGAAGATATTGTACGACAAATTGCCGAAGCTGGCGGCAATATTATTGATGAATTACGCGAGCTTGGCATGCCCTTTGATGAAGATGCGCAAGGTCTGCATTTAACCCAAGAAGGTGGACATAGCCATCGCCGTATTGCCCATAGCAAAGATGCAACAGGTCGTGCGATTGGCGAAACACTACTCAAACATGTTCAACATCACCCCAATATTCAATGCTTGCGCCATCATACGGCAGTCGATTTGATTACCAGCCATCGTTTGGGGCATCATCATGGTAAAAATCGTTGTTTGGGTGTTTATTTACTCAATAATGATAACCACATCATCACCATATCTGCCCAACAAACCATTCTTGCCACGGGCGGTGCTGGTAAAGTTTATATGTACACATCCAATCCACATGCAGCGACAGGTGATGGCATTGCCATGGCATGGCGTGCTGGCTGCAAGGTGATGAATATGGAATTCATGCAATTTCATCCGACTTGCCTATACCATGCTTCTGCACCCACCATGCTATTAAGCGAAGCTCTGCGTGGTGAAGGCGCACATCTCATCAATGCTGATGATAAACGTTTTATATTTAATTATGATGAACGTGGCGAATTAGCTCCTCGCGATATTGTCGCACGCGCTATTGACCACGAAATGAAGAAGCAAGGGCAAGATTCTATGTTTCTTGATGCTAGGCACTTGGGCAATGAGCGTATTTCAGAGCATTTCCCCAATATCCATCAACGACTAATGGCATTGGGTCTTGATATGCGTGAGCAAGTAATCCCAATCGTACCTGCTGCGCATTATATGTGTGGCGGCGTTGCAAGCAATTTAAGCGGTCAAACAGATATTGAAAGTCTCTATGTGATTGGGGAGTCCGCCTGCACAGGTTTGCATGGTGCCAATCGCCTTGCCAGCAACTCGTTGCTTGAATGTTTGGTGATGGCAAAAGCATGTAGCAAGCACATTCTCACCCAAGCTATCAATACCGAAAACATCCCACTTCCAGCCTGGGATGAATCAGGCATTACACCCGAAAGTGAACGTATCCAGATTAAGCAGAACTGGGATGAAATTCGCGCCATTATGTCAAATTACGTGGGTATTGTGCGCTCTGATGAACGCCTACGGCGCGCCCGTCGTCGTTTAACAGTTGTACAAGAAGAGATTGCCCATTTTTACTGGCAACATCCATTAAGCCGCGATTTAATTGAACTGCGCAATTTATCGTTGATTGCAGAACTTATTATTCGTTCCGCACAGCAGCGCCATGAATCACGCGGTTTGCATTATTCCACCGATTATCCCAATACCAATCATACAGGCAAAGATACTTTTCTTTACCCTGAATAGCGGTATAAATATGATGCTTACGTCAACATAAGCATCTGTATCATAACACACTGGATGAGATTAAACCCAATATCCGACATTGATATTCGGCACATGCACCTCTGCGCCTTTTGGTGGAAAAATGTAGGGCACCTCGAAAAACCTCGTGCGAGCCAAGCGATGTTGATTTTTGCTCATAGCAAGGCGTAATAGAATGAGTAATAGCACCGCTATTACCCATTTTATTCAACGAAGCTAGGGGTGAAAAGCACAAGTTTGGCGAAGTACCGAGGTTTTTCGAGGTGCCCTGTAATAAACGACTTTCTGAGGAAGCTCTATTTATACTCAAACATTTTTTTGGAAGAGGGGGGTACATACCACTATCAATAACCATTAAGCCCACAGAACTCTGTGGACTCATTTAAAAAAGTATAGAATTTATGATTTTATTGCTGCGCTGAGAACCAACGTTCAACATCAAGTGCGGCTCTACAACCTTCACCTGCACTGGTAATAGCCTGACGATATATAGGATCTGCAACATCACCCGCTGCAAACACACCTTCAACAGAAGTTTGTGTACCTTTACCTTGAGTCAGCAAATAACCTGCTTGGTCCAACGCCAAGTCACCCTTAAAAAAGCCTGTATTTGGCGTATGCCCAATGGCAATAAAAACACCATGCACAGCCACATCTTCGGTCGAACCATCTTTGGTTGATTTCAGGCGCATACCTGTCACACCCGAATCATCACCCAACACTTCATCCAAGGTGCTGTCCCATTTTACTTCAATGTTTTCTGTGGCAAGCAATTTATCCTGCATAATGGGTTCGGCACGCAATGCATCACGGCGATGCACCAAAGTCACTTTTGAGCAGATGTTCGATAAATAAATAGCTTCTTCCACAGCCGTATCACCACCGCCAATCACCGCAACTTCCTGATTACGATAGAAAAAACCATCACATGTTGCGCATGCTGATACACCACGACCTGCAAATGCTTCTTCACTTGGCAAACCCAAATAACGTGCCGATGCACCTGTTGCGACAATCAACGCATCACAGGTATATTCACCTTCATCACCCTTTAGAGTGAAAGGGCGTTTGCTCACATCTGCTTCATTGATATGATCCCAAATCATTTCTGTGCCAAAGCGTTCTGCCTGTGCCTTAAAGTCTTCCATCATTTCAGGGCCTTGTACGCCATCTTTATAACCAGGGTAGTTATCCACATCGGTCGTCGTGGTTAATTGCCCACCAGGTTGAACACCCTGAATAATCACCGGGCTTAAATTCGCACGTGCCGCATAAATTGCTGCGCTATAACCAGCAGGGCCAGAACCCAAAATAATCAAACGATGGTGTTGGACATCAGACATAAACAGCCTCCTAAAAGCGAATCCGCAACCTAACTACCTCACCAGTTATTTTCAATGTGATGGCGTAGTCATCAACAAAACTAGCTGTTTAGCACCGTTTTATTTAGCATTTGGCAAGATTAGTAAGTTTATAAGGGGTAATAATGAGTAAATTATTAGCAATGTTTATCGCTGTGGCATTTATGTCTACAGCCAATATAAGTTCAGTCTATGCTGATTCTGATCATGACAAACGTGATAAGTATGAAAAGAAACATGACAAACATGATGATGACCATGATCGCCGCAAATATGACGATGATGAGAAAGATTCCAATAAAAAGTATGAAGATAGAAGCTCTCGTCATGCCGATCCACGTATGAATTCAAAACAAAACAGTCGCCCAGCCGACCCTGTAAGTAGAGGGCTTGATTCTGTGAGTAGAAATGCAGATAAACTAAGCCAAAAGGTCAACCAAGCACGCCAGTGGTGGCAGTTCTGGTAAAATAACAAAAGGCTTACGGAATTTTCGCAAGCCTTTTTCCTTGCATTCCCAAGAAAGAGCCAAAGAAGAGGGAGCTCGCAACCTGCTTATTTCCTTCACTTACAGGCAATCAAAAAGGCACTTTTACTACGCCTTTCCTTTGGGCAACTGACATTACGGCACAGCTAGAAGTGCGTCATACATTAGCCCTGCATAATTGGAATACTTATCTTGCGACGATTTAACGTATCCACCTTAGACTTCACTGTTTCTGCCAATTTGCGATAAACCGCAGCTTGTTCAGAATCAGGATGCGCCGCCACAATCGGTGTACCATTATCACCATCTTTACGAATCTGCATATCCAGTGGCACATGGGCAATCACTTCAGTTTTAAACTCTTCACTCAAACGATCCGCGCCACCCTCTGAAAAAATCGCACTCGCTTCACCACAATGCGGGCAAATAAACTGACTCATATTTTCCACAATACCCAAGGTCGGAACATGTACTTTATTGAACATCTCGATACCTTTTCGACAATCAAGCAAGGCAATATCTTGCGGTGTTGTGACCACCACTGCGCCTGCCAATTTCACCTTTTGTGATAAGGTAAGTTGTGCATCACCTGTACCAGGTGGCATATCCACGATAAGAAAATCTAGCTCTTCCCACTTCACATCGCTTAACAACTGCGCCACTGCACCCGCCACCATCGGACCACGCCAAACCATGGCTTGATCTTCACCAATCAAAAAACCCATCGACATGGTTTTAACACCAAAGTTTTGCAATGGATAAAACTGTTTATCATCAATATTTACTTCTGGCTTTTTATCACTAAGCCCCAACATACGCGGCACAGAAGGTCCATAAATATCCGCGTCCAAAAGCCCAACTTTTGCACCCGATTGTGCCAAAGCTACAGCCAAATTCACAGCCGTCGTCGATTTTCCTACACCGCCCTTACCCGAAGCGACTGCAATAATATTTTTCACATCTTTCAAGCCATCTTCAGCCGTTTCACTCGGAGCTGTTATCACGTTTTTATGAGCCATTGCTTCATCCTTATTCCAAATCTAAAGACCATCATCAAAATACAGGTGCTTCTGTCAATCAATAGCTGCATAAGACACACTGCAAGCATTTAAAGCGTTAAATAATATTTACATATGACTATTATTATGAATAATGCCATGTTCCATGAAAAATATCGCTGCAACCATTAAAACATTTCGGGAAAAACAATCCCTTTCGCAACGTAGTCTTGCAGACAAAGCTGGCATCAGTGCGGCTTCACTATCACAATTAGAATCAGGGCAATCATCCCCTTCGGTTGCTACATTGGAAAAACTTGCTGATGGACTTGGCATGTCCATTGCCTCCTTTTTTATTCAGGCAGAAGAAGATAAAGATATAGAAATCTTTGATTTGCACGAGCGACCTTCTGTTCCATTAAGTCAGGGCGGGCACTTTATTCCACTTACCGCCATGCATCAGCCAACAGGCTTTGAGCCCATGTTGGTAAGACTTGATGCCGGCGGAAGCTTTGAAGAAAATCAGTATGGCATTAAAAGTCCGCATGCGTTTGTGTGGGTGCGACGTGGCGATATTGTATTGGAGTATGATGGGCGCGAATATCATTTAAAGGAAATGCAATCATTGTATTACGATGCTCGTAAGCAACATAACTGGCACAACCGCTCGAACGATACTTGTGAATTGTTGATGGTGCGCTCTCGATGAGCGCCAGCTTTGCACTGAATGCCGCACTATTGGCATGTCTATCGGTACTAATAGCCACCTTTGCCGCACCTTTTTTTCAAGCTAAACATCAAATTCAGCGCTCTTTATTGTGTGCTTTATTGGCGGCAAGCGGCTTGTTTGCCGTGATTGCTGGGTTTTCAGGGCTTCTCTCAGGTGGTGGAAGTATCGCTTTACCTTTAGGGCTGCCTTGGTTGCCCATGCACCTGCGTTTGGATGCTTTAGGTTCTTTCTTTTTATTGGTGATTGGCTCTCTTGTATTGCCAGTTGCAATTTATTCACAAGGTTATTTAAGCCATGAGAAGCATTTGACACCGATTGCGATTTTCTTGCCGCTTTTTGTGCTGGGTATGATGGGCGTGGTGTTATCTGATGATGCATTCACCTTTATGTTATTTTGGGAATTGATGAGTGTCTCATCCTACTTTTTGGTCACGCATGAGCATCGTCATCCTGAAAACCGCAAAGCAGGTTTTATTTATTTACTCATGGCTCATATGGCTGGCTTATTAATCATGGGAAGCTTTGCCACCCTCTATGCGGCATCAGGCTCGTTTGAATTCTCTGCCATGCGTGAAGTTGAAATATCACCTTTATGGGCATCGGTAGCATTTTTATTGGCTGGTTTTGGCTTTGGCACCAAAGCAGGTGTGGTTCCCATGCATGGTTGGTTACCCGAGGCTCATCCTGTTGCACCGTCGAATGTGTCGGCATTGATGAGTGGGATTATGTTGAAAGTCGCTATTTTTGGTTTTATTCGTATCACTTGGGATTTGATGGGCAGTGGTGACTTTCAATGGTGGTGGGGTGCCTTGGTGTTAGCGGCTGGCTCTAGCTCTGCGGTTTCGGGTGTATTGATGGCATTGCAACAACATGATTTAAAGCGCTTGCTTGCCTATCACTCCATTGAAAATATTGGTATAATCCTCATTGGTTTGGGTTTGGGTATGTTGTTGGCACAAACAGGGCATCCCATGTTGGCAGCATTAGGTCTGATTGCAGCCTTGTATCACACCATCAACCATGCTTTATTCAAAGGGCTATTGTTTATGGGGGCAGGTGCAGTGCTGCACAAAACAGGCACGCGTAATATGGAAATGATGGGCGGCTTGATTCATCGCATGCCCTGGACTGCGGCACTATTCTTAGTTGCCTGTATCTCCATCTCTGCTTTACCGCCATTTAATGGCTTTGTCTCTGAATGGTTGACCTTCCAAACAGCTTTGATGGCACCGCAATTGGGCGGCGCACTGCTTACCGCCATCGTTCCTTTCTCCGCTGCCATGTTGGCACTGGCTGGCGCATTGGCTGCAACGTGTTTTGTTAAAGTATTCGGTGTGGTATTTCTAGGGCATGCACGTAGTGATGCCGTCGCGAATGCGAAAGAAATCGATGGCTGGATGAAAGTCGGCATGCTGATTCCTGCCTTATGCTGTTTATTACTTGGACTACTTCCAGGTTTATTTATTCCCCTTCTTGATCGTGTTCCCCAAGCCTTGTTACATACGTCGATTCTTTCTTCCTTAAATACAGCAAGCTGGATTTGGCTTACTCCCATCGATGCAGCACATGCCTCTTATTCAGCTCCCTTATCCTTAATCGGCATGTTAGTACTAGGTGGACTGGTATTTTGGTGGTTACACCCCAAAGGAACTACTATTCGCCGCAGTAAAATGTGGAGTTGTGGCAATCCACATACCCATGCTCGCATGCAATACAATGCTACTAGTTTCTCCCAACCCTTACGGCGTATTTTTATGGGCTTATATCAACCTGAAGAACATGAACATATCGAACGCCATCAGCATAAATTATTAACCACACGCGTGAAATATATTGTTCATGTCAGTGATATGGCTGTTAAACATCTGTATCAACCCATCGGTCACTTCACCCTGTGGCTTGCCAAAATGATTCGACATGAGCATCAACGTGGTATTCACGCTTATTTAGCATATACCTTTGCCACGGTACTCTTTCTTTTGGCGGTCTTTACATGACATCCTTTTTTTTCCAACTCTTGCAAGCTTTGCTGATGGTGGTTTTAGCGCCCATAGCAGCGGGTTTTGTTGCAACCACCAAAGCTCGCCTACAAAATAGATGTGGTGCAAGTATCATGCAGCCTTGGCGTGATATTCGAAAATTATTCAGTAAAGAAGTGGTCTTGGCAGAACACGCTTCATGGATTTTCCGTTTTACGCCTTACGTAGTGTTTACCGCCACTGTGATGGCAGCCAGTGTGGTTCCATCATTATTACTGGATACTCCCTTATCGCTGACGGCTGATGTGATTGCACTGGTCGCGCTTTTAGCCTTGGCACGTTTCTTTTTATCTTTGGCAGGCATGGACATTGGCACTGCTTTTGGTGGTATGGGTGCAAGCCGTGAAATGACTTTCTCTGCTTTGGCAGAGCCTGCCATGTTAATGAGTGTATTTGTGTTATCACTGGGCGCACATAGCACCAACCTCACCACCATGATTGCCCATACACTCAGCACCCCATTGTTAATTCAACCATCCATCGCCTTTGCACTGGTCGCCATGTTAATGATTGCCATCGTGGAAACAGGACGCATTCCCATTGATAACCCCACCACCCATTTGGAACTTACCATGATTCATGAAGCCATGTTACTTGAATATTCAGGACGACATTTGGCACTGATGGAATGGGCTTCCATGGTGAAATTATTATTGTTTGCGACGCTAATCATTGATTTGTTTTTTCCTTGGGGCATTGGTGGTGATGTAAATTTACTAACCATTGGACTGGCTTTGGCGATATGGCTAGCAAAGCTCATGGTTTTATTTGTTGTGTTAGCAATGATTGAAATATCCATAGCAAAATTACGTATGTTCGAAGTACCACAATATCTAGGAACAGCCTTTGTCCTCGCCTTTTTGGGCTTAATCATTCATTACATGCTGGAGGTCACCGTATGAGCCTCGCATTTGCTCAACAAATCATTGATGGCATGGCAGCTTTAACATTGCTAATCTCTTTTTCCCTTCTGGCACAGCATCGTATGCTTTCTGTATTACATTGGTTTGCAGCACAAGGCTGGCTATTGGCAGCCACTGCCGCTTTGGTGGCATACAGTACGGGTGAATCCGAATTATATATTTCCGCTATCATGACTTTTCTACTCAAAGGTTTATTACTCCCTTGGATGTTGTGGCGTGTCATTCGCAAACTACATGTACACCGCGAAGTCGAATCACTGATGAATAGTGGCATGACCGTTATCATTGCAGTAGCAGTCACATTATTTTCATTTCATGTCATTCAACCCATTGAAGCGACATCGGAATTAATGACGCGAAATTCCATGGCGATTGCCACCGCTTGTGTATTACTGAGCATGTTGATGATGATTACACGTAAAAAAGCCATTACCCAAGTGATTGGTTTCTTGGCTGTGGAAAATTCTCTGTTCTTTGCTGCTATCGGCGCGACCAATGGTATGCCCCTAGTCGTGGAAATTGGCATTGCTTTTGATGTGTTGATTGCTGCCCTTATTTTCGGGCTATTTTTCTTCCAAATACGCAACACATTTGATTCCATGGAAATTGATGCCATGCAAGCATCCTTGATTCATAAGGATGATGACGAATGAACTTTTTTATTGCGACACTCATCACCCCACTATTGGGTGGGTTTCTTCTTGGCATTATTCGCACGCCCAAACTTGCCGCCAAACTTAATATCTTTACCTCATCCCTAACCTTTCTATTCAGTATATTCCTTTCCTTTGAAGTATTAGGCAAAGATTCATTGGATGCGCTAAATGGTTGGTTTCATTTAGATGCCTATAATGTCTTTCTGGTTGCCTTAACCGCATTTGTAGGCATGACCACCACCATCTTTTCCAAGCCATATATGCAGCATGAGCTTGAGATTGGACGGGTCAATGAACGGCGGATGCGCTTGTATCACAGCATGTATCAACTCTTTCAATTTGGTATGTTACTCGGTTTTACCACCAATAATATTGGTGTACTTTGGGTCTCCTTGGAATTGGCAACACTTGCTACAGTTTTATTGGTTTCTCTCTATCGCACCCCTGCATCCATTGCCGCAGCATGGAAATATTTTATTTTATGCGGTATGGGCATCGCCCTCGCACTATTTGGCACGATTTTGGTGTTTTTTACCTCCTCAACTATTTTGGGGCATGGCAACGAAGCTCTCACATGGTCATTGCTCTACGCTCAAGCTGGTCAACTTGACCCAGCGGTGATGAGTATTGCCTTCTGTTTTTTGATGGTGGGTTACGGCACCAAAGTTGGGCTTGTTCCCATGCATGCATGGTTACCCGATGCGCATGGTGAAGGTCCAACACCTGTATCAGCGGTATTATCGGGCTTGCTTCTCAATCTTGCTTTGTATGCCTTGGTGCGTTTTAAAATGTTGGTCGATGGCTCCACACACACCCATATGGCAGGGCATATCATGATGGGCTTTGGCATGGTGTCTTTGCTGGTTGCTGCTATGTCCTTGCACAAACAGCGCGATATTAAACGCATGTTTTCCTTTTCCTCCATCGAACATATGGCATTGATGACCTTTGCATTTGGTATTGGTACGCAGCTTGCCGCCTTTGCCGCATTGCTACACATGACGGTGCATTCCTTGGTAAAATCAGGCATCTTTTTTACCGTTGGTCATGCCGCACAAGTCATGGGTACACAAAAAATGGCAGAAATTCGTGGTTTGATTGTTCATCATCCTGGTATTGGTTGGGGTTTATTGATTGGTACGGCAGCCATTGCGGGTTTTCCACCGTTTGGCGTATTCATGAGTGAATTCTTACTCTTTACTGCCACGCTTGAATCCTACCCTTGGTTGGCTGTGCCTTTATTATTAGGTTTGCTGATTGCTATGGGTGGTTTGTTTCGTTTTGTGCAACCGATGGTGTATGGCGAAACCGCAGAACATGCCAAGCATGTGCAGGTTAATATGATGCCTGTGTATATTCATTTTGGTTTGGCATTAATTTTAGGGCTCTCCATTCCACTGTTTTTATCCCAGTGGTATCATCAAGCTGCTGCGTTAATTGTCGGAGGTAGTATATGACGGCATTAAGCAACACATGGTTTGCCGAACGCTTGGGCGATCATGCTATTCACTCACAATATCTTGAAGATCATCACCCTACACACATGCCATGCTTAGAAATACGCCGTTTGGATTGGGCGCATGCTGCTGAAGAAGCCAAGCGCTTGGATATGCGTTTGGTTGCAGTATGGGCAACGGAGGCTGGTAAACACGATGTCGATGCTGAAGGCAAACGCGCACTTTATACCTATATGGCTTTTGCCCACCCCGAACATCGTCATGCCCTATTGCGCACTGAATTAAGCGCAGAAAACCCAGAAATTCATTCCATTAGCAATCATTATATTTCCGCATCTCGGATGGAGCGCAATATCCAAGATTTATTTGGCATTCATGTCATCGATACCCCAGATAACCGTCAATGGCTTAAACATGAGCATTGGCCTGAAGATGCATATGGATTACGTCATACCTTTGATAGTAAAACACCGCTTTTGTCTGACCCTGAACGCGCTGCGATTGATTATGAATATGTGCCTTGTGATAGTGAATGTGCCTATGAAATTCCTGTCGGGCCTGTGCATGCGGGCATTATTGAGCCTGGCCATTTTCGTTTTATTGCGGTAGGTGAAAAGATTCTCAATATGGAAGAGCGTTTGGGATATGTTCATAAAGGTATTGAACGCGCCATGAAAGGGCGAACAGTATCCGAAGGACTCAAGCTAGCAGCACGTGTATCGGGTGATTCCACCGTTGGGCATGCATGGGCATTTGCACAAGCCTGTGAATATGCAGCCAACATTCAAATTCCAAGCCGTGCTAGTTATTTACGCGGTGTCTTGTGTGAGCGTGAACGCATTGCCAATCATATTGGTGATATTGGCGCGATTTGTAATGATGCTGCATTCGCATTTATGCATATCCAATGCTCGCGTTTGCGTGAAGATATGGCACGTTTGAATAAAGGAATCTTTGGGCACCGTTTACTCATGGATAGCTTAATTATAGGCGGTGTTGCACATGATATAAGCCCTATAATGTGCCAAAAAATCATTCAACAAACCCGTGATATAGCAGATGAAGTCGAGCGTTTACGTGATATTTATGCGGATACGCCATCCATTCAGCAACGTGTGATTGGTGCGGGTATTGTGAGCATTGACGATGCCAAAGATATTGGTTTACTCGGCTTTGCAGGACGAGCCTCAGGTCATTACCCTGATGAACGTATTGAAGAAGCTTATGCGCCTTATGATGAACTCGATATCGCCATTCCAGAAGGTAAACTTGGTGGTGTTTCCACCCGTGTTTGGGTGCGCTTTGAAGAAATTGCCCATGCATCACGTATGATTATTGCATGGCTAGAAAATCTGCCCAAAGGAGATATTCAAACACCATGGATTGCACCCGAAGCTGGTATTTCAGGCTTTGCTTCCATTGAATCTTGGCGTGGTGAAATTGCTGTATGGGCACGTTTTGGCGCAAATGAAAAAATTGATCGTTATTTTGTGCGAGATCCTTCGGCAATCAATTGGTTGGGACTGGAGTTGGCTGTGCGTACTGTGCCTGTACCCGATTTTCCATTGGTCAATAAATCCTTTAATTGCTCATATTCGGGCAATGACCTTTGATGTGAGGGCATAATATGTTAAGAATTTTACATCAAATATTTAAAGTAGGTACCATCACTGAACCACTTGCAGCAAGTAATCAATTCGAGTTATTAGGCTCACAATTGAACGCAGCAATAAAACAACAGTTTCAAGGCTCTCTTGCCATTCGCCTTGTCGATGCAGGCTCTTGCAATGGCTGCGAACTTGAAATTCATGCCGCCAACAATGCCTATTATGATATTGAACGCTTTGGCGTGCATTTCACCGCTAGCCCCCGTTTTGCCGATATGCTGTTGGTCACGGGACCTGTGAGCATCAATATGAAAACAGCTCTTGAAATGACCTATGATGCCATGCCTGCGCCTAAATTGGTGCTTGGGATGGGAGATTGTGCCGCCAATTGTGGTGTGTTCGGCAAAGATAATTATGCCATTGCAGGTAATGTCTCTGATATTATTCCTGTTGATAGTATTGTGCATGGCTGCCCACCCACGCCAACAGACCTTATTCAAGGTATACTTGCCACATTACAATCTTAGAGAGGATTCATGTCTCATTACGATATTTTAGTCATTGGCTCAGGACCTGCAGGGCATCGCGCCGCCATTCAAGCTGCCAAACGTGGTAAACGTGTTGGTTTAATTGAGCGCAAACCTCGCATTGGTGGTGCAGGCCTTCAAACAGGCACCATCCCTAGCAAAGCACTGCGTGAAATTGCTTACAGCACCACCATGGGGGCTAGTCATGGCATGCGCAATGTACACCCCAATATTGTACGCCAACATAATTTTTTATCCGAATCCGTATGTCAAAAAGACATTGTGATTGATAAACAAGAATCTGTTTTTCTCAGTCAATTAATGCGCAACGGTGTTGCTCTGATTCCTGGTGAAGCAGGTTTTTTCGATGCTCATACACTACGCATCAAAACACCGCATGGTGAAGAGCAATGTATTCAAGCTGATAAATTTATTCTAGCTACAGGCTCTCGACCACGTCGCCCTGCCGATGTACCGTTTGATAAACAACGTGTACTTGATTCAACATCCATCTTACACATGCAAGAGCTACCGCAAACCCTAACGGTTGTTGGTGGCGGCGTGATTGCCTGTGAGTTTGCCACAATTTATGCCTCATTGGGCGTGGAAGTCACGATTGTCGATTCACACTCCAAGATTTTGGCTTTTTTATGCGCCGATGTGTCGGGCAATTTAGAAACCAGCATGCGCCATATGGGCATTGAGTTTTGCATGAATGAAAGTATTCATGCCATTACCCGCCAAGGTGATAAAGTCATCCTGCAATGCAAAGACAATACCATTGAAAGTGATTGCCTACTCTATGCATTAGGCCGAATTCCCAATACCGATGGTTTGGGTTTGCAAGAGTTGGGCATTCAATGCCAACAACGTGGCTGGATTGAAACCAATGAGCACTACCAAACCAATATTCCTCATATTTATGCTGTCGGTGATTTGATTGGTGCGCCAGCCTTGGCTGCTACAGGCATGGAGCAAGGTCGCATTGCTGCACTACATGCTTGTGACTCCGATGAGGCTATCACATCCAGCCACCTCCCTATGGCAATTTACACCATTCCAGAAGTCGCATGGGTCGGTGATACCAGCACGCAGTTGGATGAGAAACATGTCAATTATGTCGCTGGTATTGGTTTTTATCGTGAAACAGCACGTGGTCAGATTATTGGTGATTCCAATGGTATGTTAAAATTATTGGTCAGCTCCAAGACACGTCAACTTTTGGGTGTACATATTGTTGGAGAATCCGCCAGTGAGTTGGTTCATATCGGACAAATGGTGATGAATTTAAACGGTACGGTTGATGATTTAATCCGCCATGTTTTCAATTATCCCACACTGGCAGAGTGCTATAAAATTGCCGCATTGCATTGCAGTAGCCAGCTTAAAAAACAATCATCACCCAACAACATCTAACCCACACTTAAAAGTATGCCATTGTAGTGCTATACCTAAACAAGCAGTAGCCCTATACTGCCGACCATGAGTGCAATCGGTGAATTTGGCGTAATTTTATTATCTGCGGTATTGGTGAACAACTATGTGTTGACCAAATTCCTAGGCATTTGCCCATTTTTAGGGGTTTCTGGCAAGACTGAAACAGCCATCGGCATGTCGTTTGCAGTGATGTTTGTCATGACTTTGGCATCCACTGCCTCATGGTTGGTGCAAGAATATATCCTTATTCCATTGGATTTATTGTATCTACAGACTATTTTCTTCATCCTCATTATCGCCACATTGGTACAGTTTATTGAAATGATGATTCATAAAGTTAGCCCCGTTCTCTATCAAGGGTTAGGCATTTATTTGCCATTGATCACCACCAACTGTGCGGTATTGGGTGTAGCACTATTGAATGTACAACAAGAAAATACCTTTATGACTTCGGCATTGTATGGTTTTGGGGCTGCCGTTGGTTTTGCATTGGTATTGATTTTATTTTCTGGTTTACGCGAGCGCATGGAAGGCGCACCGATTCCTGATGCATTTAAAGGCTCGGCTGTTTCATTGATTACAGCAGGTATGATGTCTTTGGCATTTTTAGGCTTTTCTGGTCTCGTTAAAGTTTAATGATGAAACATAACTACTCAGCCCCCTGCCCTCAAATGCCCGTAACTGCTCAGGTAGCTCTTGATTTGTTCAAGTTCAAGGCGAAAATGCGTAGTGTGCTCCTGCACATGAGCACTTTTAACGCAGAAATCGGACAAATCAGGGGATGACCTGAGTCGTTACTATGGAACAACTTCTTTACGCCACCCTCTCACTGGGTGCATTTGCACTGATTGCTGGAATCATTCTAGCTATTGCCTCCAAGGTATTTTATATCGAGGGCGATCCATTATCCGATAAAATTGATGCTTTATTGCCGCAAACCCAATGCGGGCAATGCGGCTTTCCTGGCTGCCGTCCTTATGCCAATGCTGTGGCTGGTGGTGAAGCCGATGTAAACCACTGTGTACCTGGTGGCGAGCGCACCATGCTTTCTATTGCCGATTTAATGGGTGTTGAGCCCAAAGCGTTGGATGAAGAAGAAAGCATTCCAGTTGTGGCGTTTGTACGTGAAGATGAATGTATTGGTTGCACATTATGCATCAAGGCTTGCCCAGTGGATGCGATTATTGGCGCACCCAAACAATACCACACAGTTATCGCAGATCATTGTACAGGCTGTGTTTTATGCCTAGAGCCTTGCCCTGTGGATTGCATTGATATGATTCAAAAACCCGAATTGTTAGAACATTGGTCTTGGCCACTGCCTGATACCAAACGCGCCCAATTGGGCACCGAACGCCGCGAGAGTCACCATGATTAAATCACTTTTAAATTCATTGGGCTTTGCCAGCGCACCTTTTGCAGGTGGTATCACGCCAGAGATGTGTAAGTGGACTGAAAACAATGCGATTGAAGACTGCCCATTACCACCCCTCTTTATTGTGCCTATCAAACAGCATATTGGGCAAGCATGTACACCACTGGTTGAAGTCGGTGATTTGGTATTACGCGGTCAGAAAATTGCCAAATCAGAGGGTTACCTTTCTGTACCTATCCATGCCCCAACATCGGGTAAAGTGATTAAAATTGAAGAACATGCCATTCCTCACCCATCGGGTATGGGTTTGGCTTCTATTTTCATCGAGCCTGATGGCAAAGATAAGCGCGACACCTCACTTGTACCAATCACAGATTGGCAAAATGCTGATCCTGCGGAGTTACGCGAACGTGTGCGTGTTTGCGGTATTGCAGGCTTGGGCGGCGCTGCTTTTCCAACCTTCATCAAACTTCTTAAAGACAAACGCAACCCAATTAAAACAGTGATTTTAAATGGCGTTGAATGCGAACCATTTTTGACCAACGACCACCGTTTGATGGTCGAAGAAAGTGCTGAAATACTGCATGGTTTGCAGATTGTTATGCATATGGTTGGTGCAAAGAAAGCCATCATTGCCATTGAAGATAATAAATCCGATGCCATCAATGCTATGCAAAAGGCTGTTGCATTCGTCGGTGGCAATACTATTTCAGTCGTAGCATTACCCACCCGTTACCCGCAAGGAAGTGAAAAACAATTGATTGAGTCACTGACTGGCAAACAGGTTCCAGCTGGTAAGCTTCCCATGCATGTGGGTGTTCTTTGCCAAAATGTTGGCACAACCAAAGCCATTGATGATGCTGTTATGCTTGGTCACACTATCACCGATCGTATCGTTACTGTAAGCGGTGATGCCGTACCCAAACCTGCCAATATGCGTGTACGCTTGGGTACACCCATGCGTTTTATTTATGCGCAACGTGGATTAGAGAACTTTGATGGTATTCAAATTCTACATGGTGGACCGATGATGGGTGAGCGTATGAAACACCCAGATATTCCTGTGGTTAAATCAACAACAGGGTTGCTAGCAATCAGTAATGAGCAAATGAAACCTGCCCATCAAGTGGAAGATCCTTGTATTCGTTGCGGACATTGCAGCGAAGTGTGTCCCATCAGCTTGGTACCAAACCTGCTTGCCGATCATTGTCGCAACGATCAGCTGGAGAAGGCTGCCGATTATGATTTGTTCGATTGTATCGAATGCGGTGCGTGCAGTTATGTTTGCCCATCACATATTCCATTGGTGCATTATTTCCGTTATGGCAAAGGTCAAGCCGCACAAGTACGCCGTGAACAAAGTTTTGCAGAAGTATCTCGTCTGCGTTCAGAGGGTCGTGAGGCACGTTTGCAGCGTGAAAAAGATGAAAAGGCAGCCAAACGTCGCAAGGTACGCGATACTTTACGCTCCGAATCTGTCTTAAACCCAGAAAATAATGCAAAACCCACTGCAACACCCAAAACAGAGGGTAAGAAATAAATCATGTTGATTCATCTTAGTTCCCCCCACATTCACAGCGGTGATTCCATCCGCGCGACCATGCTTGTTGTGATTCTTGCATTAATGCCTGCGGGTATTATCAGTGTCTATTTATTTGGTTGGTTGGCTGTATTTTTAATTCTTCTTTGCATGCTCGGCTGCATGTTGACTGAATTTGTCGCGCTCAAATGGATGGGTCGCTCGACCGCACCTGTGATGGATGGCTCTGCGGCTTTAACAGGCTTATTATTGGCACTCACACTACCTGCTTCGATTCCTTGGTGGATGGCATTGTTGGGTAGTGTTTTTGCGATTGGTTTGGGCAAGCAAGTCTATGGCGGTTTGGGTTATAACCCATTCAACCCTGCCCTTTCAGCGCGTATTATTTTATTGGTTTCCTTTCCTTTGCAAATGACCACATGGCTGATTCCTATGCATTTGGGTGCTTCTGCTATTGATTTATATGATTTTTCTAGTGCTTGGCAGTTATTTATATTCGGTGCAAGCTCTCTCCCGCATGCGCTGGATGCCATCACCATGGCAAGCCCGCTTGGTCATGTTAAAACTGAATGGTCACAAGGTATTGGTGTAAGCGAAGCCCTGCGTGCTTATGATTATTCCTATTTGGATGCCTTTATTGGTCGCGAAACAGGCAGTTTGGGTGAAACCAGTGCGCTAGCCTTGTTAATTGGCGGTATTTATCTGCTCGCGCGCCATACCATTACATGGCATATCCCCTTTAGCTTTATCGCGACTGTCGCGGTTCTTGCTGCCATTGCCAGCATGATTGATCCGAATCATTACACCCCACCATTGTTTCATATGTTGGCTGGCGGACTCATCTTATGCGCCTTTTTCATGGCAACCGATCCTGTCTCTTCACCTGTCACACCAGTGGGTCAAATTGTCTTTGGTATTGGCTGTGGCATCATCACATGGTGTATTCGTACATGGGGCGGTTATCCCGAAGGTGCGATGTTCGCCGTCGTATTGATGAACTGTGCTGTACCACTCATTGATCATTACTGCCGTCCAACGGTATATGGCAAGCGAGGTTCTCAGTCATGAAAATAGACCGCGAACAATGGCGAATGGTTATTGCACTGTTTGTGGTGGGCGTTGTCTGCACACTACTGCTTGCTACAACCAATATATTCACTCGCGCACCTATTGCAGAGGCAGAGCGTCAGGCTTTGATGAGTGCCTTGATGCAAGTCTTGCCAGAGCATCAAAATGATCCGATTGGTGATACGCGTGAGATCATGCTGAATGGCGATAAAAAACCAACCAGCTTCTACTTTTCACGCAATAAAAACAACACCATCAATGCCATTGCATGGCAGGTAACGGCACCTGATGGTTATAATGGTAGCATCCATATTCTTATGGCAGTGCACCCCGATGGCAGTATCAATGCTATTCGTGTGACAGGACATAAGGAAACACCTGGCTTAGGTGATGGCATCACCAAAAATCAACCCTGGTTGGATTCATTCGGCGATAAATCTTTGGGCAATACCCATTGGGCTGTGAAAAAAGATGGTGGTGATTTCGATCAATTTACAGGTGCTACGATTACCCCACGCGCCGTTGTTAAAGCCGTTAAAAAGGGGCTTGAAATGTTTGCTGAAATAAAAAGTAAACTTTTAGAAAAAGATCACCAGCAAAAGGAGGCTCAACATGCAATGCCATAACCCTAATGAAGAGCCAATCAACCAAAAAGCTGAAATCTTTGCCAATGGTTTCTGGCATAACAATGCCATCTTCGCACAATTACTTGGTATGTGCCCACTCTTGGGTGTTACCACATCTGCAGAGAATGGTTTCTGGATGGGTGCAGCCACACTGCTTGCATTGATCTGCTCCAACCTGACTGTATCTCTGATTCGCGGTGCAATCCCTGCCAATGTGCGTATTCCCGCTTACATCACCATTATCGCCGCATTTGTTTCTATTATTGAGATGGCAATGAATGCTTGGATGCATGACATGTATTTGGTTTTGGGATTATTTATTCCATTGATTGTCGTGAACTGCGCTATTTTAGGTCGTGCAGAGGCCTTTGCTAGCAAGAATACGCCGATCAACTCACTTGTAGATGCGCTTGCGATGGGTTCAGGCTTTACATTTGCTTTGGTACTGCTCGGCGGCATTCGTGAGTTGCTAGGGCAAGGTGAAGTCTTTGGCTTTGATGTCTTTGGTCCGAGCTACCCAGATGTATTGATGTTTATTCTTCCACCAGGTGCATTTATCGCTTTGGGCTTTATTTTGGCAGGTGTGAATATCATCAATCGAAAAATGCAGGCTCGAAAAGATAAAAAAGCTGCCGCTTTGCTAAATATGCAAACAGCAGCCACACAAACTGCGGAGGTTCAATCATGAGTTGGATGCTTATTTTACTGATATTACCATTGGCAGCTTTTTTATATTGGGCAGGCTTCTATGCCACCAAAGATATGCGTATCAAAAAGAATGCCATACGCGAAGAGCAAGCAAAAAAGAATCTTGAACGCCAGCGCTTGGAGCAAGAAGAGCAAGCAAACAAAGAAAAGTAAGCCATGCCTGTATTGCATATTCATACCAATATTAGCATTGACAATCAGTCTGAATTCTTGGCTCAAGCATCCACTAGCGTTGCTGCGGCACTGGGAAAACCAGAGTCCTATGTGATGATTTTATTCTCTGAGTGCAAACCCATGTCATTTGCTGGTACGCAAGAGCCAACCGCCTTTTTAGAGCTTAAAAGTTTGGGTTTGAACGACTCCCAAACAAACGACTTATCTGAAAAATTATGCTCTTTTTTAGAAACCACACTAAACATCAATACTTCTCGCATTTACATCGAGTTCTCAGCACCTGAAAGAGCTATGTTCGGCTGGAATAAAAGCACATTTTAAGCCCTTAAATATCCATTCATTGTCACACTTCACCCACACACTACAAATCATCGTTGCATTACTCATCATGTTTTATAGTAATATTTTATATGCCGATATTCTCATCTCAGTTAATCAAGACACATCAAAAATATCTATTCAATCTGGTCAAGACTCCTCATTGAAAGATGTACTGGATGCATTACAGAAAGAAACAGGCATTAGCTACCACTGCCCTACAGAATTATTACAGACACCTCTTGAATCTAATATCAAGATGACACCAACCACCAAGGCATTAAATCAATTACTCCGACAATTTAATAGGGCGTTTCTTTTACAACAGCGAAAAGTGATCGATATTACGATTATTCATAGCAGTTCAGGTGTAAGTGAAGTTATGTACTTAAGCAATAAATCCATTGCAAATCCAAAAAAATCAAATCATTCACAGCATGTGAAAAAGCATTTATCCGCAGAAGAGAAAAATTTAAAATCAACAAAGAAGCTAGATAAAATGAAGCAGACCTTGGCAGAACTTGAAAGTAATGGCTTAGATCCATCAAAATTAAAAAGGAAAATTGCCAAGAAAGAAAGGCAAGTTAAACACGAAACTAACCACTATAAAAAAACATCTAAATAGAGCCTCCTCAGAAACTCATCTTTTCATTTAGGCGGAAATCACCCGTTTAGAGCTAATACCCTCCTTCCAATTATTTAAAACGGCCGCTGTTCGATGTGGTGCGCTTGCATCCATGTC
>JALUXZ010000017.1 GCA_027018935.1 Mariprofundaceae bacterium | reverse complement strand
AGCCAACGGCACTCACCTCATCCGTAATATTGTGGCAATGAATACAAACACTGGTAAAAATTTCTTTGCCATGCTTGGCATCTGGCTTCGATACTTCAATAACTTGAGGTTCCTCTGAAGCAACAGGCTCTTCTTCCGCCAAGACAGGCGTAGACAGAAAAAATGGCAATATCAAAATAATCAACTGTCTCAAACGCATAATCACTCCTATTCCCCAACAAACCTTAAAAGGAAACTTCACTACCTGCAAGCATATTAAATGCCCCATCGTATATAACACTAAGCAAACCAACACCAAGTAGTCTGTCGGACTTATGATAATCCTCTACGAAAGATCGAATATTCATGCGAAAAATCAAAGAATCTCGATATTTCTCGTTACAATTCATAAGCCCGACAAACTATTGGCAACTGTATTCAACTGGAAATCAAGCCATATGCGTGTACCTTTCGCCAGCTTTCTTGAAACGCTCATGCCACCTTGAACAGCCACTATATTACCCATTCTCGGAGTAAACCCATGCAAGTATCCCCTATTTCAGCCCTTTCACCACTCGATGGTCGTTATGCCAGTAAAGTTGCAAGCCTACGCCCAATCTTTAGTGAGTATGGTCTTATCAAAGCAAGGGTTACTGTAGAAGTTCGCTGGTTGCAGATGTTGGCTGCCAATGTTGATATAAAAGAAGTGCCTGAATTCTCACAACAAGCCACAAGCTTTCTTGATAACATCCTTATCAATTTCTCAGAAGCCAATGCCCAACGAGTGAAAGAGATTGAATCTACCACCAACCATGATGTCAAAGCTGTTGAGTATTTCCTCAAAGAACAAGTCGCCGATCATGCCGAGTTATCCTCTATTTCTGAGTTCTTTCACTTTGCTTGTACATCCGAAGATATTAACAATCTATCCTACGCATTAATGCTCAAAGAAGCCCGTGATGCTGTCATGCTGCCGATGCTCAACAAGATGTTAGATAGCATTAAAAATGGTGCACATAATCTTGCGGATCAACCATTGTTAGCGCGCACGCATGGTCAACCAGCTAGTCCAACCACGATGGGCAAAGAGTGGGCAAATGTTGCATACCGCATGCAACGCCAAATTAAACAACTTGAACAAACCGAAATGTTAGGAAAAATTAACGGCGCAGTAGGCAACTACAATGCTCATCTAGCGGCTTACCCAGAACTCAACTGGGAGAATATTGCTCAGAATTTCATTGAGTCACTTGGTCTGACATGGAACCCATACACCATCCAAATCGAACCACATGATTACATTGCTGAATTCAATGATATTGTTGCACGTTTCAACACCATTTTAATGGATTTCTGCCGCGATATTTGGGGTTATATTTCTGTCGGTTATTTCAAACAAAAGGTAATTGCTGGTGAAGTTGGTTCATCTACCATGCCACATAAAGTCAACCCGATTGATTTTGAAAATGCTGAAGGAAACTTAGGCTTGGCGAACGCCATGCTGCATCATTTGGCAACCAAGCTGCCTATCTCACGTTGGCAGCGCGATTTAACTGATTCTACCGTACTGCGTAACCTTGGTGTTGGTTTGGGCTATACTTTATTGGCTCTTGAGTCGGCATTAAAAGGCATCAATAAGTTAGAGCCTAACCATGCACGCATGGATGCGGATTTGGATGCAACATGGGAAGTCTTGGGCGAAGCTGTGCAAACAGTGATGCGTCGTTATGGTCTTGAAAATCCATACGAACAACTCAAAGAACTCACCCGTGGGCAAGGCATCACACAAGAAAGTTTGCGTACGTTTATTGAAGGCTTGGATATTCCAAATGATGCCAAGCAATCACTGTTAGTCATGACCCCTGCCAGCTATATCGGCAATGCCTCAGCACAAGCGAAAAACATCTAAATATACACGCCCTCACCCTTCATCGGGTGAGGGTTTAATCTAAATGACCTGAATTCAAGTATTGAAGCACCGTCATCTCCGAATGTTTTTATCGGGGATCCATGACTCGAACAGCATTTTTTGCCAATGGATGCCCGCCTACGCGAGCATGACGAAAAAATGCCAACCTAACACTTTAGTTACTATAACAATGAGACTTCTGGCATGGGTGTTATGCCTATACCCGTTTCACATCCAAATAATCACGCAAGGCATCGCCCAAAAGATTGACCGCCATAACAATCATAAACAACATCAAGCCAGGCCAAATCACCAGACTTGGATCAACAAGCATCAAACGTGTACCTTCACGAATCATCGTTCCCAATGATGCCGCAGGTGCCTGCACCCCTACACCCAGAAAAGATAACCCCGCCTCACCAATCATCACCGCCGCCAAACCAAAGCTCGCTTCAACCAATAATGGTGCAGCGATATTGGGCAACAAGTGTCGGGTAGCGATATAAGAGAAAGGCATACCATTTGCCAAAGCAGCCTCAATATAGGCTGATGATTTCAGAGATAGCACTTGCACCCGACTTAAACGGGCAAAACCAACCCAACCCACCACCACCAGTGCAAAAATCAAGTTTTCCACACCAGGGCCAAGCATGGCTGCCAGGGCAATGGCCAATAAAATGCCTGGAAAGGATAAAACAATATCAGCAACACGCATCAAAAGCATATCCAGCCAACCGCCATACCAACCTGCCAGTATGCCGATACTAATGCCTAATAAACCACCCAATAACACCACCGTAATTCCAACAAAGACCGAAAGCTGCAAGCCTTCTGCCAAACGCGCCAAAACATCACGTCCTAAAGCATCACAACCCAGCAAATGCTCTGAAGTCCTTGCTGCTAGGATGCTATCCAAATCTACCGCATGCCCATCCACGCCTGTCATTGCAGCGGCAAGCAACACCAATAACGGTAAGGCAAAACAGATAGCAACCAATATCACAACACGCTTAGACATAAGCGAAGTATCTATCAATATTCAAAGCAAATCCAATGGGCTTTTAAGCTCATCCCATTCTTTCACTTTTCCTAACATCCTCAAAGCGTATCCAGTGGACTGATGACAGCACCAAGATTTTGTTTCAACACATGGGTATAGATTTCCGTAGTTTTCACATCGGCATGGCCCATCAATTTCTGCACCACGCGAATATTTGTCCCTGATTCTAGCAAGTGCGTGGCAAACGAATGACGAAACGTATGCGATGTCACGCGCTTGGTAATGCCCGCTTTTTCTTTTGCCCTACGAATCGCTTTTTGCAAGTTAGAGCGATTCACATGATGCCTGCGAATCTCCCCTGTTTCAGGGTCTTTGGACAACGTTCTCGATGGAAAAACATATTGCCACTCCCATGATTTGGGAGCATTCGGATATTTCTTCGCCAGCGCACCTGGTAGCCATACATTGGCAACGCCCTGCTTCACATCTGCATCAAAAAGCGAACGAACAGGCAATAAATGCGCCTTTAAATCCTCACATACGGCACTTGCCAATAATGTTGTTCTATCTTTGTCGCCTTTGCCCGCTCGAATCGTTAAATAACCATACTCAAAATCAATATCCTGAACCCTTAAACGCAATATTTCATTCAAACGCAAGCCCGCACCGTACATCATCTGCGCCATAAGCAAGGTTTCCCCCTTCATATGGCGAAACATTTGCGACACTTCATTTGTACTCAATACAACAGGTAAACGCGGAGCCTTTTTGGAGCGAATCGCAGAAATATCATCGAAAAAAGGCAAATCCAGCACTTGTTTGTATAAAAACAGGAGAGCATTAAACGCCTGATTCTGTGTAGAGACAGCCACGTTTCTATCCACCGCCAAATGACTCAAATAAGCTTCAATTTCAGGCTTTTTCATATCTTTAGGGTGCCGCTTATTGTGATAAAAGATAAAATCTTTCATCCAATAAGTATATGCCTCTTCCGTACGCAATCCATAATGATGATAACGCATCACCTCACGCACCTGATCCAACAAACGCGTCGCTTGCGGACGAAAAATAGCAGCATCTTGCTTGACCTTAGAAATATGTTTCGGCATGGTACAACCTTCCTCATTTTAGCCCTAATATGCAATAATGCGGAAAATAAGTCCACCTATAGGAGTCAATAATGTGTAATACTGTTTACTCCTATTGGTATAGTTAGGCAAAACACAAAGGAGAAGCAAATGAAAAAGAATGCAATATTAATGGCAGCAATAGGTCTAATTCTTTCTTCCATTGGGATAGTACATGCGGAAGATTATCTACATGGTAACATTGCTGTCCGATGAAACAATAAAGGGCAACAAAAAAGGTCTGAATTCCCAAGTGATTATGTTAGATTTGTAGTTGCATAGACAGCAAATCAACAGACTGGAGAATTCAGACCATGCGCCACACTA
>JALUXZ010000016.1 GCA_027018935.1 Mariprofundaceae bacterium | reverse complement strand
AGGCGTGTGCAAGGGCTTTCTAGTCAAGAAATGGCAAAAATATTGGGTTATAAAGATTTTACATCGGTGATTCACCGCGATAATTTGGTGTTAAAGATAAGAGGTAATTCATGAGTGATGCAAAACAAATTATAGAAGCATTGGGTATCAAAGCAAAAGCAGCATCACGCAACATGCGTATGATTGAAACACGAATCAAAGATGAGGCATTGAAAATTGCAGCTGGCTTATTTCGCAGTGAAATGACGGAAATTCTGGCTGCCAATGCTTTGGATATGAAAGCAGCGGATGAAAATAACCTTGAAGCGGCATTGAAAGATCGTTTGGCGCTTAATCCTGAACGTGTGGAAGCGATGGCGCAGGGTTTGGAAGAAATTGCTGCTTTGGCTGACCCTGTGGGAGCCATTTCGGATTTGGTGTACCGTCCATCTGGCATTCAGGTTGGACATATGCGTGTGCCATTGGGTGTGATTGGCATCATTTATGAATCTCGCCCCAATGTGACAGCCGATGCAGCAGCCTTGTGTCTGAAATCAGGTAATGCGGCTATTTTGCGTGGTGGTTCTGAAGCAATTCATTCCAACCGAGCCATTGCGATTATTTTACGCCGTGCTTTGAGTGAAGCAGGTGTGCCAGAAGATGCTGTGCAGCTGATTGATCAAACAGATCGTGCCTTGGTGGGCGCATTGTTGGCGGCTGAAGATTATGTGGATGTGATTATTCCACGTGGTGGAAAATCATTGGTAGCACGGGTATCTGCGGATGCCAAAGTGCCAGTGATTAAACATCTCGATGGTATTTGCCATGTGTATATCGATGCAGCAGCCGATGCCGATATGGCAGTGAACATTGCATTGAATGCCAAAACGCATCGTTATGGTGTGTGTAATGCCATGGAAACTTTATTGGTGCATGAGACCTCTGCATGTTTATTGCCTCGCATTGTTGCTGATTTGCAGGCTAAAGGTGTGGAAGTGCGGGGCTGTGAGAAAACACGGATTGCTTGTGATGGTCTGCAAGTAAATGTTGCCAGTGATGAAGATTGGGCAACCGAATATTTAGCACCCGTTTTATCGATTCGTGTCGTAGCTTCATTGGATGCAGCGATGGATCATATTGCTCAATACAGCTCCTCCCATACTGAAACGATTGTTACGGCTGATTATGCGGCGGGTCAACGTTTCTTGCGTGAAGTAGATTCAGCATCGGTGATGTGGAATGCGAGCACGCGTTTTGCAGACGGTTTTGAATATGGTTTGGGTGCAGAAATTGGTATCTCAACGGATAGGTTACATGTGCGTGGCCCAGTGGGCTTGGAAGGTTTGACTACTCAGAAGTGGATTGTGCTGGGGCATGGAGAAGTGCGTAGTTAATAGCCGATGTCAAAGATAGGCGTATTTGGTGGCAGCTTTGATCCGCCGCACCTCGGGCACAAAGCATTGGTTGAGGCGGCTTTACTTGAGTTGGAGCTGGATGGTATATGGGTGTTGCCTGTAGGCGTGCCTGTGCATCGTGAGTTAACATCGCATGTTTCTGCGAAGCAACGTTTGTTATGGGTAGAAAAAATGTTTGCTGGCATGGAAGATGTAGAGGTTTTTGATTGGGAAGTGCAATCAGTAAAACCTACGCCTAGTATTGAGTTGATGTACCGCTTAGGTAAAGATTTACCCAATGTGCCTGTGTGGTTGATGGGCATGGATGCTTGGCTGGGATTGCCACATTGGATTGCTTACCCTGAACATGCGCAGTGGTGTAATATGGCAGTGTTTTCACGTGCAGATGAAAAGTTTAAATTACATGCGGATTGGCAAGCTGTGGATACACTGTCAAACATGCAGGCAGGGCAGGTGTGTATAGCGAAAAGCAATTTACCTGATGTGTCTGCATCACAAATCAGGCAAGCTATTTTAGCGGGTAAGGATGTATCCAAGATGTTGGATGCTAGTATTGCCGATGATATTCAAACTGCTTATATGGATAAGAGCAGTAACGGAGTGAATGAATGAGTGAAGATAAAGCCCTACAGATTATGACAGATGCTGTGGTTGAAGCCATTGAAGATAAAAAGGCTCAAGATATTGTGGTGATGGATGTGCAGGGAAAATGCGCATTTGCGGATCGTTTTGTGTTGGCAACAGGGCGTACGGATCGCCAGCTTAAAGCCATTGCACAAGCTGTTGCGGGTGTGGCACATGCCAATGGGTTGCCTGCGAAAATTGAGGGTTTGGAAGCGATGGAATGGTTGTTGGTGGATTTGGGTGATGTGGTTGTGCATTTGTTTTTACCAGATACACGTACGAGTTTTCAACTGGAACGTCTATGGGCGCGTCCAGAAGGTGATGCGCTGGCTGTGGATTCTACGACTGAAGCATGAAGCTGAGGTTATTGGTCGTTGGGCGTATCGTGCCCGAATTGGCAGAGTTTGAAGCGCGTTTTCGCAAGCGTTTGTCTGGCGCATGTTCCTTGCAGGTGATTGAGTTACCTGAAGGGCGAAGTAAACAATTGGCACAGCGTAAACAAGAAGAGGAAAAACATATTTTAAAGACTGCCAAAGCAGGCTTTATATTGTTTGATGAGCGTGGGAAGCAATTGCCAAGCAAGCAATGGGCTGCATATTTGCAGCAATTGCCTGGTAATGCCGAGCAGGATTTTGTCATTGGTGGTGCTGCGGGGGTGTCCGATGCAGTGCGTGCCAAGGCAGGGCGAATATGGGGGCTTTCAATGCTCACACTGCCCCATCAGTTGGCGCGTGTGATGGTGGCTGAACAATTATATCGAGCCTGGTCCATTATGCAGGGGCACCCGTATCATCGTGAATAAACGATGTGTTGTTGTGTATGTTTTACTGGGCTTGCTATTAAGCAGCAATGCGGCTTGGGCAAAACGAGATATTCAAGCTGAAATTGATGCTGTGCGGCAGGAGCGTGTGCGTCTGGCAGAAGTTCGCCAAGCACTTGAAACACAATTAGGCTCTCTGGGTAAAGATCTGCGCAAATTAGATGTTGCATTACTTGTAGCTCGTAAAGCTCTGGCTTTGGCGAGCAAGCAATGGCAAGTAGCCGATAATAAGGTTCAAAGGCTTGTTAAAAAGCGCAAAACATTAAAAAAACAAATTCAAGCGTTACAAGAGCGTATGCAAAGTGAAGCCGATGCTGCATGGCGGCGCGCCAATAGACAGCCTAGTTGGCTGGATGTGTTAGCTGGCGTGAAGGTGACAGAAGTGCCGCATCGAAAATTCATGTTGCGCTATATGTTGGAGCAGCAGCAAGAAGATCGTAAGCAGTGGCAAGAAGCATTGCATGAGCTTGAAACTGTGGAGCAAACACTGTTGCTTGAGCGGCAGCACCTTAGCCAACTTCGTGATGATAAGAGAAAATTACAAGATAAGGCTGCGAAGCGTTTGCAAGCCAAACAGAAGATGGCGAGGAAGTTGCGTCAAGATGTGAATCTGAAGAAAAAACGCGATAAAGCCTTGGCAAAACAAGAAAAAGCTTTATTTCATTTGCTTAATGGTCTGCAAGAGGCATTGTTGAGCAGCGATAAAATTGCCAAACATGTATCTATCCGCAAGCGTAAAGGTCGTCTGCATTGGCCTTTGAAGGGTAAAGTGGTGGCAAGCTTTGGCTCACGCTCAAACGCACAAGCTGCTAAATTGCAGGGGGTTCAGATTGCACCCGCAAGCAGAAAGAAGTCAGGCAAGCAGGTGAGGGTGATGGCGGATGGGCAGGTGCGTTATGCCGATTGGTTTGGTGGTTTTGGTTTGATGATGGTGGTTGAATATGGGCATGGCATCATGGGTATTTATGCACATAATGATGCGCTGTATAAACAAGTGGGTGACTGGGTGGAAGCTGGCGATATTGTGGCAGAAGCGGGAAGTACAGGCTGGATTGAAAAAACACGTTTATATTTTGAATTGCGGGATAAGGGTAAGGCTGTGAATCCTGCACGCTGGTGCCGTTAGATTGAAAACAGAGTTTCGTTAGGAGATGGATATGGGCTTGAAGAAAACACGGATGATTTTATTGGCTGGTACAGCTGCAGTATTTGTCGCAGGTGTGATGGCTTGGAATCCATCACAAGGCTATCAGCAGGCAACTGCGGCAACTGATTATCGTCAAATGGATAAGTTTGCGCAAATTATGGATGCGGTAAAACGCACTTATGTAGAAGATAAAACAGATGAAGAGCTGATTGATGGTGCTTTGGCGGGCATGCTTTCAAGCCTTGATCCGCATTCAACCTATATGAATAAAGACATGTACAAACAAATGCAGGTGGAAACATCGGGTGAGTTTGGTGGTTTGGGCATTGAAATATCTTCGGCACAGGGAGGTATTCGTATCATATCT
>JALUXZ010000015.1 GCA_027018935.1 Mariprofundaceae bacterium | reverse complement strand
ATAACGGCACACACAGTCAGCACAACTTTCAACACTTCCCAATCGGGCTTATGCAGACAAAAGCCCTCAAATGGAAGTAAAACCAAAAAAGATATTTTCAAGACACTCAAACATGGCGGGCTTGTACAACAAACGGTTCAGATTGTGGTTCGCTTTGCTCTCACAATCTAACCTTATTCGTTAGAGAGCTTGCTCTCTTGAAACCGAAAATTGATTGAACTGGCTGCCATAAGCTGAATATTTAACATGAAAACAACCACCTCTCAAAACAGATTCAATCATCAATCAAACTTACAAAAAAAAGGTCAATCTTGCACCTTTTTAGGCTTGGAACACTGAAACAACACCCTAAATGCTTATTTTTCCAGCTTGATAAGCCTCTAACTATACCAATAGGAGTAAACAGTATTACACATTATTGACTCCTATAGGTGGACATATTTTCCTCATTATTGCATATTAAGGCTAAAATGGGGAGCATAAGTGTGTTGCATACTTTCATTGTCGTAATGTGAAGCGAGCTTTTTGGAATGTCAAATTTAGCTCATTGTGAAAAAGGGTGTCTGTGGAAAAAATTCGGAATAGTTGGGGGCAGGGCTTGTTTTGCGCATTTATACTTTTTTGTAACTATTCAGCATCGTCCTGCCTCGCCCTTTTAAGGGACAAGGTGAATTGCCCAGCAAGAGAGAGTGCTTTGAGGGCTGGGGTGAGGGTTTGTATATAACGATTCTCGTTGATGTTTGAGGAAATAACCCCTCATCCCAACCTTCTACCCTAGGGCACTCTCTCTGCCTGCGGCATTCACCTTCTCCCCTGAATGGGAGAAGGGGCTTGGAAGCATGCTGAATAGTTACTTTTTTTTATATATCCGCTGGGGTGCTTTCAGCAGCTTCCCGTAAAACTTTAAACAAAGCACGTGATGATTTGGGTGGTTTGTTTTGTTGTGCTTCTTTTATGGCATTGCGAATAAGCTGGCGGATTTGGCTAATATTACTTTTCGGATACTGCTCAATCCATGCATCCAGTGCATGCACATCTTCGGCATCGAGTAGGCGGTCACGCCAGCGTTCAACTTTATGAAATTTGGCATTGGCCTTGGCTGTACCAAATTCAAGATCATTAATGGTTTTTTCGAGTAACTCGGTGTCCATCTCACGTAATAGCTTGCCAATAAATTTAAAGTGACGTTTACGTGCACCATTTTGATGAATGGCTTTACCTTCGATTAAAGATTCACGAAGCTCTTCAGACATGGGCAGACGCTTTAATTGTGCTAAGTCCAATGATTCTAATTTTTTTCCAAGCTTCACCAAAGCAACAGCATCACGTTTTAATTGTGATTTATTGGGTCGAATGACTCGCTCTTCTTCCTCAAGGAAGATAGTCTGAATGGGTGGTTCTTCTATCGGTGGGCGCATGTTGTTTATTTACTTTCTTCAGCACGCAATGATTTGGCGAGTTTATCCAACACACCATTGATAAAACTGCGGGCAGGCTCATCCGTGTAGTCGCGGGCTAATTCCAAGGCTTCATTGATAATTACGCGATAGGGGATTTCTAGGCGATTAATCATTTCCCATGTTGCCAAGCGTAGAATATTTAATTCCAAGGTAGCAACACTGCGCAAGCTACGATTAATTACGGTGGTGATTTTAGCATCCAAATCATTACGATTTTCAAGCACGCCATTGACCAAAGTACGTAGGTAATCTTGATCTTGTTGTTCGCGTTCTTCTTCTTGCAGACGACCTGCAATTAATCCGGGAATGGATGCGTTATCGCACTCGCCACTTTGCCATGCATACAACACCTCAACGGCAGATTCACGGGCTTGATGACGATTGGGGCCTGCGCCCTTCAGTGGTTTGTTCACTATCTATTCTCCAATCCCTTCAATTTCTTTTAACAGTGTTGCAATTTCAACGGCTGTTAATGCTGCTTCTGCGCCTTTATGACCATGTGTTCCACCAATGCGTTCCAAAGCTTGGGCATGGGTATCAACAGTAAGGACTCCGTTGGTGATGGCAATATCGCCACATTCGGCAATATGTCCAATGGAATCCATTGCAACACGGCAAACATGCTCAAAGTGAGCTGTGCCACCTTGAATCACGCAGCCTAAGCAAACCAAAGCATCATAGGTGCCTGTCTGTGCCATGGCAGATGCCAAGGTTGGAATTTCCAATGCACCAGGTACATGCACAATATGCAGTGTTTCATCGCTTGCGCCATGCTCTTTCAGAGCTTTAACCGCACCATTAAGCAAACCTTCGGTAATATCTTCATTAAAACGACTAACAATAATGCCAATTTTCATGCCTGTGGCATCAACATTTCCTGCTAGGTGAGGGGCATCCAAACTCATCTTACTCTCCTGCCTTAATCATATGACCCATTTTATCACGCTTGGTCTGCAAATAGGTGATATTATCTTCATGGGGCTGTACTTCAAGTTGCACACGTTCAACCACTTCAAGCCCATAACCATCCAAGGCGATGATTTTCTTCGGGTTATTGGTTAATAGGTTCAGTTTTCGAAGTCCTAAATCACGCAAAATTTGTGCGCCAATACCATAATCTCTTAAATCAGATTTAAAACCTAATTTTTCATTGGCTTCAACGGTATCGTGCCCTGCATCTTGCAGTTGGTAGGCTTTGAGTTTATTCAGCAATCCAATACCGCGACCTTCTTGACGAAGATATAAAATAACGCCTTCACCAGCTTCAGCAACCTGACGCATGGCAGCATGCAACTGTGAGCCACAATCGCAGCGGCGAGAGGTGAAAACATCACCTGTTAGGCATTCGGAGTGTACACGAACCAAACATGGTTTTTCCGCTGAGGGGTTACCCATCACCAAAGCGACATGTTCAGCATCATCCACCATATTGGTGTAGCCAAGCATATTAAAATCACCAAATTCAGTGGGTAAACGAACTTCTACTTCACGTTTGACCAAAGAATCATGCTTTAAACGATGTGAAATCAAATCTGCAATGCAGCCAATCTTAATAGCATGTTTTTTGGCAAATTTTTTCAACTCAGGCATGCGCGCCATCGTGCCATCTTCATTCATAATCTCGCAAATCACGCCAGCAGCTTTTAAACCAGCCATACGCGCCAAATCGATCGATGCTTCGGTGTGTCCTGCTCGTACCAACACGCCACCTTCTCGCCCTTTAAGTGGAAATACATGCCCAGGTGAATGAATATCCTTGGCTTCTACACTCATTTTAATGGCCGTACGAATGGTGTGGGCTCTATCAAATGCAGAGATGCCTGTAGTGACTCCTTCTGCAGCCTCAATAGATACGGTAAAATTGGTTTTAAATTTGGAGTTAATATTGGCTGTCATTAAAGGCAGGGCAAGCTTATCTACTTGCTCTTCTTCAAGGGTTAAACAAATCAAACCACGCCCGTGGGTTGCCATAAAATTAATGGCTTCAGGCGTTACCCATTCAGCCGCCATGACCAAATCGCCTTCATTTTCACGATCTTCATCATCGGCAAGGATAATCATGCGTCCGGCACGCAACTCTTCTATCAGTTCTTCGCAACTGGCAAGGCTCATTTAGTCTCCTCAGACTTATTTTGAAAATACATAATACGCTCTACATAGCGCGCAAACATATCTGTTTCGATATTTACAGAGTCATTTTCTTGTAACTGACCCAAATTTGTGTGCGACAAGGTATGTGGAATCAGGTTGACGGTAAAGCAACATTCGTCCACATCGTTGACAGTCAGGCTGGTGCCATTGAGTGTGACCGAGCCTTTTTTGACAATATAACGTGCTAATTCCTCAGGTGCAACAAAGCTAAAGGCTTTATGTTCACCAATATTTTTGATATTTTCGACTCTTGCAAGACCATCGACATGACCAGTCACAATATGCCCACCCAAAGCATCACCAACGTGCAAAGCAGGCTCCATATTGATGTTTCTTCCAACTTTAGCATCGGAAAAGGTCGTTAGTTTGAGTGTTTCCAAGGATAATGTTGCAGTCCATTGATGCTTTGTGGGGAAATCTGTGATGGTCAAACAGCAACCATCGACTGCCACTGAATCACCCAACTGCCAGTTGGACATATCTAAGCTGGTTTCAAAGCTCATATGGCTTTGCTGTTTTTCGTGGGTGATGTTTCGGATAGTTCCGACATCCTGAATAATTCCTGTAAACATAAGTCTTCCTTAAAAGGGTAGAGGGACAGTCTGGTCATTGATGGTTAAAACGCCGTCTGCCATATGCAGAGTGCTATGCAGCATATCACCATCTTCCAGTAGCCAATCCTTTTGTAATAGTGTTTCAATATTTGCTTTTTTATCGTCAGGCACCCAAGCCCTAGGGAGCTGCACTTGCATGTCCATATGAATATGT
>JALUXZ010000014.1 GCA_027018935.1 Mariprofundaceae bacterium | reverse complement strand
GCATGGAAGCAATTACAGAAGGCTAAAACCAAGTTGTTCGATAATATTTTTGGACAGACTCAATATGCAGCATAATCAAAAACTGTGCGCATACATTTCAGACGCATTTAACGATTGGAAAATACTGATGGGAGTAGGAATATCATCACATACTAAAATAAACCATTAAACTTCAATGAATTAAAGCTATCGTCAAACGCTCCATTACTACAGGCTTATCTTCTATCGATGCACCTTTGAGGAGCTTTTCTGCATCCTGCAATGCAGCAACAGCCTTGGTTAAATCTGCACCTTGCCAAAGCCGTGCTTCCTGCGGAATTTTCTGACGAGCATCACCGAATACTTTGGCTGCTTGCAATGGATTTCTATGCCCTTTGGCTTGAAACCAGCGATACATCAAAAGCTGCTGAAAACGTGTGCTTAACCATGAATGCAATTGTACCTCATTGACCTTTTGATCGCGCAATAAGCGCAATACCAAACGCACCGCAGCTTTATCTTTCATCGCAACCGCATGTACCCACACATCCAAATCATCGGGCGCACGCTCGCCCAGAAGCTCTGTCATCACTTGCTGGCTCAAGACTTCACCTTTGCCGCCATCATACAAGTGCAGTCGTTCAATCCATTGTCGTGCTGCCAAGCGCATACCACAAAGTTGCGCAGCTACCACAGGCAAGGCATTTTCATCAATCAGCAAACCTGTTTTTTGTATTTCTTCATGCAACCACTGCTGAAAAGCTCGTACATCGGGTTGCTTGAACTCGCAATGTGCCACATCAGAGAGTGCCTGCATCTTTTTATGCAGAGCCTTTTTCCATGCAATTTCTGGCGCACAAATAATAAGGCGATTGCCCTCTGATACCGATGTTGCCAGTTTTAATAGGTATTCAGTTTGTTTGGGCGTGGCAGATTCCGCATTGCGCACCAGACCATAACAGATACTGCTTCCAAACAGCCCTTGATTGCGGCTTTCTCCTTCAAAACGTGCCAATTCGGATACATCAAGGCGTAAACGTATGGCTTGATTATCGCCTGCTGCCAACAAAGCATTTGCCGCTTCATTCAGTGCATCACGATCTTCACCGCTAAGGTAATAACAGCGGTATTCCAACCGTGATAACTGCGAGGGTGATATTTTCATCAGAACCCTGAGCGTAAACGCCCTAATGCTTTCTGCACCCACTCATCACGTAAAGCCTCAGATACACGTTCTTTGTGCGCTTCAATCGCCACTGCACCACCAGATACAAACACATCGCCTGAAACACTTATCACTTCCGATGCCCATAATTCTTTACCCGATTGTAAAACACGCAAAGATCCCGAAATAGTCACTCTGTATTGATTGGCAATGCCCGCAGCATCAAAGGCGGACGCGCTCATACTTTCAGATACATGCTCCATACGTATTTCAACAGCATCACTATCTGCATCTTTGGAACTGACAATCGGCACATCACCTGATTGCACTAGTTTTTGACGAAACACACGCAACAACTTGCCTGAATTGCCCGTTGCCATGACCACCACTTGCGTCGCATCTTCAGGAATGACTCCAGCATCACCACCCTGCCCTACCAAGTGGTAACCACATGCATTTAAAAACAACGCAAGTATGAATCCAAGCAATAAGCCCCTCATGCTGGACGCACCACAATATTGAGCAAACGACCTTTCACCAAAATAACCTTCACAATCTGCATACCTTCAAGCCATTTGGCGACCGCGCTATTTTCTTGTGCTAATGCCAAGGCAGTATCTTGATCCACATTGATTGGAACCATCACCTCACCACGTTTTTTACCCTGAATTTGAACCACCAAAGCAATCTCATCTTGCACCAAGGCAGTAGCATCCACTTCTGGCCAGTCCATCACAACGGCAGCTTTCTCAAAGCCTAACTTTTCACCACATTCACAAGAGAAGTGCGGCACAAACGGGCTCAACATTTTCACCAGTACCTGTAAACCTTCTACAAAAGCAGCTTTGCCTGATTCACCTTGCATTTCAAATGCCTGCAATGCGTTCGCTAATTCCATTTGTGCTGCAATGGCAACATTGAATGCAAAACCATGCTCAAAGGCACGTGTTACCTTTTCAATGGTAACATGGATAGTCCGGCGTAAATCTTTAACAGACTTTTTATCTTCTTCACCTACAGCATCAACACCCAACTTTTCAAACAACCGCCACACACGGTTCAAGAAACGATGCGCACCATCCACACCTGAGTCTTCCCATTCCAAATCCTTTTCAGGCGGCGCAGCAAATAAGGTAAACAAGCGCGCTGTATCACAACCATAACGCTCAATAATGGCACTCGGATCAACCGTATTGCCTTTGGATTTGGACATCTTTGTGCCATCCAATAACACCATGCCTTGCGTCAATAGATTCTTAAATGGCTCCGAGCCAACCCTCTCACCGTCAAACAGCCCAACATCACGCATCAATTTGTGATAAAAGCGTGCATACAACAAATGCAGAACCGCATGTTCCA
Source organism: Mariprofundaceae bacterium (assembly GCA_027018935.1). GTDB lineage: Bacteria > Pseudomonadota > Zetaproteobacteria > Mariprofundales > Mariprofundaceae. Next base: position 20,294 of record JALUXZ010000014.1, on the reverse strand, counting down.
CACCACCAATGTATTGATCCACAGGAGCCCAACGCGCCATAGCTTCGGCATCTACCATGGCTGTATCTGAACGCGCCGAGATATAACGATTCATATACCACGATGATTCCATAAAGGTATCAAAGGTATCGGCTTCTCGCTGTGCTGGTTTGCCACATTGCGGACAATCAACATTCAGAAATGATTCACATTCAGCCAATGGCGAGGAACCACCTGTAGGCTGCAAATCTTCAGGCAAGACCACAGGCAAATCTTTTTCAGGCACGGCCACTGCACCACAATCATCACAATGAATCACTGGTATTGGTGTACCCCAATATCTCTGCCTTGAAACCAACCAATCTCGCAAGCGATATTGAATGCGTTCCTCACCTTTACCGCACGCTGCCAGCCATGCGGTAATCGTTTGCTTGGCTTGATTAGACTCCAAACCATCAAACTCACCCGAATGGATTAATACACCTGCATCGGTAAATGCTTGTTCATCCACATCTGCATCACTCGCAGTATTGGTAATCACTTGCTTAATATTTAGACCATATTTCTTAGCAAAATCATAATCACGTTCATCATGCGCAGGCACACTCATCACCGCACCTGTGCCATAGCCCATCAATACAAAGTTCGCGACCCATACAGGTACAGCTTCGCCAGTAACTGGGTGAATCACGTTAATTCCCAATGCCATACCTTTCTTTTCCATCGTGGCAATATCGGCTTCTTTGGTGGAAATTGTAGCGCATTCTTTAAGGAATGCTGCCAATTCAGCGTTATCTTCTGCCGCTTTCATTGCCAATGGATGCGCTGCTGCAACTGCCATATAGGTTACACCCATCAAGGTATCAGGGCGGGTGGTAAAAATATCCAAGACTTCATCAGAATCTTCAACGTTAAAGGAAACTTCTGCACCCGAAGATTTACCAATCCAGTTACGCTGCATACCCACAACCTTTTCAGGCCAACCAGAAAGTTGCTCAAGATCATCCAATAATTGTTCCGCATAATCGGTAATTTTAATAAACCATTGTTTTAGGTTTTTCTTCACCACCGCCGTTTTACAACGCCAGCAAGCGCCATCTTCCACCTGCTCATTGGCAAGTACCGTATGACAAGGGTCACACCAGTTTACTTCGGCTTCTTTTTGATATGCCAAGCCTTTTTCTATCAACTTGGTGAACAACCATTGCTCCCATCGATAATATTCAGGTTTACAAGTCGCGATTTCACGCGACCAATCATACGAAAGCCCCAAACGTTTCAACTGCCCACGCATCTGGTCGATATTGGTATACGTCCATTCTGCAGGTGGTCGTTTATGTTTAATCGCTGCATTTTCAGCTGGCAAGCCAAAAGCATCCCAGCCGATGGGGTGCAGCACATTAAAACCCTGCATCCGTTTATAACGCGCCACGGCATCACCCAAGCAATAGTTGCGCACATGCCCCATATGCAAATTACCTGACGGGTAGGGAAACATTTCCAAACAGTAATAGCACTCTCGCGAATCAGCCGCATCATCAACAGGCATATCCACACCCGACTCTGCCCACTGCTTTTGCCACTTTATCTCAATATCTTGAGCATCATAATGTTTATGTTCACAATTTCCTGAATGACTCACCCGCAACTCTCCCAATAAATCCTAATCAACACGCATACCTTACACAGTTCAGGGGCAATGCTGCTGACGAACATCAAGAAAGAAAAGCACTAACCGCATATTGATTATGTCATGAAGATTCGATAGAACCCCAGCCATGGACGTATCATTGTTTTTTCCCATTGCAGGACTGATCACACTTTTTAGTGCATATCTTATCTGGAGCCGTGTTTTAAAAGGCGAGCAATCACCTCATCCACGTTATGAATCATTACTCATGACACTGCAAAGCTTGGCAACATTATTCACGCTAAGCGGCATCATTCTTTTGCAACCAGTCTCCAATCATGACATTCATTTCACACTGATCACGGCTGCTGCAACTGCAACATTTTTTGTGCAAGCCATGTATTTATATGGCTTATTTCGACATGGCATTCAAGGACTTGGACTATTCCTACTACCCGTCATAGCACTATTATTATTAATTATTCCGATTCTTCCCGAAGGTTCTCATTCCAGCCCTATCGAAACCACATCGGTTCTACACAGTGCTCACTTACTCATATCTATGCTGGCTTATGCGGTACTTACCATGACTGCATTCCATGCCGTTATGCATCTATTGCTCGATCAAGCACTCAAACGCAAACGCATTCACCCCGTCATTCAGGCCATGCCGCCATTGGTCAAGCTCGAGAAGCTTATACTGGTATTATTGCACTGGTCAGTCTGGCTCATTGCTTTGAGTATTTTGACTGGCTTGGTATGGCAATGGGTTGATTTTTCCAATTTCGCTTTATTCACCCACAAAGTTTTATTGGCACTTATTTCCTTTGCTGTATTATCATGGTTGCTTCACCGTCAGAAAACAGCTGCTTGGCATGGTCGCCTTACAAGTCAGCTGATTCTTACCGCATACTCTTTGATGCTATTGTCTTATTTTGGTGTACATTTAATTCAAGCGTGGCTGAGTTAAACATACACTGTGATTTCATACCATGATTGAACTGGATATCTCCCTTCCTGTTGCTGGTGTTATTTTACTTCTTTTACTGCTTTTATCGGCTTTTTTCTCAAGCTCTGAAACTGCTTTAACAAGAGCAAGGCGTGTGCGTTTACGTATCCTGAGCGAGAATGGTAATCAAGGTGCCAAGCGTGCCGAGCACTTATTAAAAACACCTGAGAAAATTTTGTCTGCGATTTTATTGGGTAATAATTTTGTAAACTTCGCAGCATCCAGTCTCACTGCCGCCATATTTGTGATGGTCTTTGGCAGTGCTGGTATTTTATATGCCACCATTGCTATGACCATTATCGTGGTAATTTTTGCTGAAGTACTGCCCAAAACCATCGCTGTGGCATATGCCGAGCCCATTGCTTGTAAAGTTTCTGCCCCCCTGCAATGGGTGATGCGTATCTTTCATCCTATCATTGTAGGTTTGATGACCATTGTAAATGCGCTCAAACGCATACTGGGCATACCCGAACATCAAGAAGTCGGCTTTAATCATCAGGAATTGGCTGCCATGGTCGATATTAGTGCCGAATCAGGCATGCTTGATGATGCACGCGAACAAATGTTGGCAAGCAGCCTTAGTCTGCATGAAATCCCCGTAAAACAACTTATGATACCACGTAAAAATATGATGATGCTGGATGCCAGTCAAAGTGTGCAGGTGTGTAAAGAACATGCCTTAAATCAGCCGCATTCTCGTTACCCCGTTTTCCTATCCCAGAGTGACAATATCATCGGTATTATTCATCTACGCGAGCTGATTAAACTCGATGATTCAGATAAACCACTGACACATGCCATGATTTGGCAAAACCCTCTCTACACACCCAACAACCGCCATGCTTTAAGCCAACTCTTTGATTTTCAAAGCAAACACCAACACATGGCGATTGTCGTCGATGAATTTGGTGATATTGAAGGTCTGATTACACTGGAAGATATTATTGAAGAAATTGTCGGCGATATTGTCGATGAATCTGATGTCCCAACGTCATCTGAAGTCTGGCAGCAACCAGATGGTTCATTGGTTGTAACCTCAACTGCCAACGTGCATGACATTAACCAGGCACTTGATGGCGATCTCCCCGAAGATGGTGCAACGACCATTGGCGGGCTTATTGTTCAAACACTTGGCGACCAACCGGAAAATAAAGTTAGCCTGCCAATCAAAGACCTACAGTTAGAAGTCTTAAGCATTGAAGATGGCTGGATTCAACGCGTTCGCATTGTCAAAGCTCCCGACGAGCATGAAGTGAGTGGCAACTAAGTCTTAGGCAATAAATCCACAAGGCGGTTTTGAATCACTAGCAAATCATCCCAGACTTTCTTTTTAGCTTTGGGTGAGCGCAATAAATAAGCTGGGTGATACGATACCCATACTGGAATTCCGCGATAACTATGCCATTCCCCACGCAGATCATGCAACACAGTATTACTTTTCAACAACCCCTGTGCAGCAACACGCCCCATCACACAAATCACCTTGGGTGATACCTTATCCAGCTGAGCATCCAGCCAAACCCGACACGCATCCAATTCATCTTGCTTGGGATCACGATGATTGGGCGGTAAACACTGTAAAACATTTAAACTGTAAACCTGCTTCCGATGCAAGCCTATTGCCATCAACATGCTATCAAACATATCACCAACATGCCCAACAAGACCTTCACCATGCTGATCTTCCAAACTATTAGCGGCTTCACCAATAAACAGCAAATGAGCATCTGGGTTACCCTGACCAAACACAACATGCTGGCGAGATGTAGCAAGACTACAGCCCTGACACTGCCTAGCTTGTTCAGCCATACTCGGCAAATCCAAGTCATTCACAGGCGCAGATTTTAATTCAGACTCAGGCAGCGAAACATTACCTAAAATTTGGCTGGTAACTTGTTTCGCATTGCTCTTTTTATTCCCCAAACGAACAAGGGAAACGGGTGTTTGCACACCAATTTCCCTTAAGTACGTTTCTACAAAATCGATTTTGGACATATGTGCCCCAGTAACGATCAGCCCAACAAAATATCCACTTTAGTCTTTGAACCCAAATATACAGGTACACGTTGATGCAAGGCTTCAGGTTGCAAGTCCAAAACAGCCACACCATCACTGCTCATTGATTTGCCGCCTGCTTGTTCCATGATAAAGCCCATAGGAATCGCTTCATACAATAAACGCAATTTACCCGTGGTATTCTTGCTATCAGCTGGATACAAAAACACACCACCTTTCAAAATGGTACGGTGCATATCGGCCACCATAGCACCCACATAACGCATACCCAAACCTGTTTGAGATTTAAGATTATCAAGTTTCGCACCCATATCGTCAGCCCATTGATCGGCATTGGATTCATTCACAGAGTAATAACCACCTGTTTCAGGAATACGCATATTACCATGACTCAATTCAAAACGTGCTGTTGAAGGGTTAAATGTATAACCATCCACGCCTTCACCCACAGAACACACCAACATGGTTGATGGACCATACAACACATAACCTGCAGCAATCACTTCACGACCATTTTGTAAGGTATCCGATACATGTGGGCGTTCTGTGTTGGCAGTTTTACGTTTCACAATAGAAAAAATTGTTCCAACAGGACCATCTACATCAAGGTTTGAAGAGCCATCCAATGGATCTACCAATACCAAATAATCTGCACTGGCATATTCTTCAATCACCAATAATTCTTCTTGCTCTTCCGAACCTACCGCACACACAAAACCAGTCGAGCGCATTTCATCAAGGAAAATCTCATCAGATAATACATCCAAAAGCTGTTGTTGCTCACCCTGAACATTCTCGCTACCTGCTCCACCCAATGCACCTCGAAACACAGCGCCACGCAATACGGCTGCAATTTCTATAGCAGCACGCCCTACGCCTTGAATCACAGGCATCATCGTTGATCCATGTTTGCCCTGTTTAGCAATATTATTCAATGTCAGTGGCATATAGCCCTCCCGTCCGTTCATTAAGACCAGCTTGTTTATCGACTAAAATACAACGTCACAAAGTCTTATCTAAAGACATACGAAAAAATTGATAAGCAAGCTGGATAATCACCTGCGCTGCACCCTAACAAACAATAGGAATAGATACAAAAAAAGGCTGCATATCCGAAGATATACAGCCTTTAAAGTGGCGGAGCGAACGAGACTCGAACTCGCGACCTCCGGCGTGACAGGCCGGCATTCTAACCAACTGAACTACCGCTCCAATTGAAATGTAAATTACAATAGTAATGAACTTTTCAAAACTTTTCCTATACAGGATATGGTGGGCGCTGCAGGACTCGAACCTGCGGCCACCGCCTTGTAAGGGCGGTGCTCTACCAACTGAGCTAAGCGCCCCTGATTCAGGATCTCTCCCTCTTCAGCGCGGCGAACATTAACGTCTGTCCGCCAAGTTGCAAGCTTATTTTACAGCGTCTTTCAAACCCTTGCCAGCTTTGAATTTTGGTGCTTTTGAAGGACCAACTTCAATAGCTTCGCCAGTGCGTGGGTTGCGTGCAGTGCGTGCAGCGCGTTCAGCTACTGAAAATGTGCCAAAGCCTACCAAGCTAACGCTATCGCCACTCTGTAATGCGCCTGTAACACCACTCAATACAGCTTCAACGGCTGCTGATGCTGCTGTTTTGCTTAGGTCAGCGGTTGCTGCTACATGGTTAATCAATTCTGCTTTATTCATCTTTTTCCTCCCAGAAATAAAGGTGTAGGCGAACTATAGTTTGCTTACCCCACTACCTGTCAAATTATTTTTACCCGACAAGCAATTAATGCCTTGAAATAGCGCTTTTATCTAAATAAATATCCATCAAAGAGTTTTGTACAAAATCCTTCGGTATACTCATACCCTCAGGAACACGCGTCAAGACGTACTTCAAGACTTCATCCATATGTGAAACACTATGAATCTTTAACCCTTCCAATATATTCGCAGGTATCTCCTTGAGATCTTTGACATTTTCTTCAGGAATAATCACCTCCGTCAAGCCTCCTCGGTGCGCTGCCAACAACTTCTCTTTCAAGCCGCCAATAGGTAATGCCTTACCTCGCAAGGTGATTTCACCCGTCATGCAAACCTCTTTTTTGACTGTAATACCTGTCAAAGCAGAAATAATCGATGTTGCCATGCCAAGACCCGCCGAAGGGCCATCTTTCGGGATAGCTCCTTCAGGAACATGCACATGAATATCTACATTTTGATGAAAATCAGACTTCAAACCCAAACTTGCCGCACGCGAGCGAACATACGTCAAGGCTGCTTGAATGGATTCCTGCATCACATCGCCCAACTGCCCTGTAACCGTTAACTTGCCTTTACCGGGCATCAACGCAGTTTCAATTTGTAGCAACTCACCACCCACTTCTGTCCAAGCAAGCCCTGTTACAACCCCCACTTGATGCTCTTCTTCCATCATGCCAAAGCTGTACTGACGCACACCCAAATATGCTTCCAAATCATCACGACCAACTTTCAAAGCAACTTTAGGTGTATTTTGAACCCAACGACGTGCCATTTTACGGCAAAGTTTTGCCAACACACGATCCAAACCTCGTACACCTGCTTCACGGGTATAATAACGAATCACATCCACCAAAGCCTTATCATCCACATCAAAACCTTCACCTTCACTCAGACCATGATTTTTTAGCTGCTTGGAAAGCAAGTAACGCTTGGCAATCGCCAACTTCTCGGCTTCGGTGTAACCTGACAAACGAATCACTTCCATACGGTCTAAAAGCGGCCCTGGAATATTCAGACTATTCGCCGTGGTAATAAACATCACCTCAGACAAATCATAGTCCACTTCCAAATAATGATCATTAAAGGTGTTGTTTTGTTCTGGATCAAGTACTTCCAAAAGCGCTGATGAAGGATCACCTCTAAAATCAGCACCTAATTTATCAATTTCATCCAGCAAAATGAGAGGGTTCTTCACACCAGCCTTTTTCATGGATTGTGCAACCTTGCCTGGCATAGAACCAATATAGGTCCGGCGATGCCCACGAATCTCAGCTTCATCACGCATCCCGCCCAAGCTCATTCGCACAAACTTCCGGCTTGTTGCACGTGCAATAGAACGTCCAAGTGATGTTTTACCCACACCTGGAGGACCTACAAAACAAAGAATCGGCCCCTTCATCTTGCGCACCAACTGCAAGACAGCCAAATGCTCAAGAATGCGCTCTTTGACCTTTTCCAGACCAAAGTGATCTTCATCTAAAATTGCTTCTGCAACACTTAAATCACGACGCACACGGGTGCGTTTCTTCCATGGCAAATCGAGCAGCCAATCCAAATAATTCCTTACAACGGTTGCTTCAGCACTCATTGGCGGCATCATTTTCAGACGTTTCAGTTCAGCCTGTGCCTTTTCCTGAGCTTCTTTACTCAAACCTTCTGTTTCAATACGTTTTGCCAAGGCTTCCATATCACCCTGCGCATCATCTTCACCCAACTCTTTTTGAATCGCCTTCATTTGCTCAGATAAATAATATTCGCGTTGCGATTTCTCCATCTGACGTTTTACACGCGTACGAATGCGTTTATCCACCTGCAAGATTTCCATCTCATCTTCCATATGAGCATACAAACGCTCTAGACGCTCAATCACGCTTGGAATTTCTAACAGAGCCTGCTTATCTTCCAGCTTTAAACTAAGGTGTGAAGCAATAGTATCTGCCAACTTATCCACTTCTTCCACAGCGGCAACCGAGACCAACACTTCAGGCGGAGTCTTCTTATTCAACTTCACATAAGCTTCAAATTGCTGCTCAACAGTCTTGGCAACAGCTTCACGCTCGCGCAAATCATCATCAGCTTCTGGCATAATCTGATAATTCGCACGCAAAACATTACCGTCATTTTCAATCTCTGCGACACGCACGCGTGCGCCACCTTCTACCAGCACTTTAATTGTGCCATCTGGCAGCTTCAGCATTTGAAGAATATTTCCCAACGTGCCCACTTGATAAAGATCTTCGGGGTCGGGGTCATCTTTATCTGCATCTTTTTGTGCTAGAAGAACAATCTTTTTGCCCGATTGCATCACTTCATCTAAGGCTTTAACGCTTTTCTCACGCCCGACAAACAAAGGTACAATCATATGAGGAAAAACAACAATGTCGCGCAGTGGCAAAACTGGCAAGACACCTTCTTTACCTACTTCATCAACCTGCTCACTACCACTTTCCCATTCTGCCACATCACTCTCCTTACCTTGCACATCAACATACTACGTCTGTAACTATTCAGCTTACCACCGATTCGCCCGATACCTGCGTTAGAAAATACTCACTTACAGTAGTAAGTTGCGCTTTTCCGCCTCGCCTAAAAGCGCCTACTGTTGGTGGTCTCGAGCAAATCAGCGGCAATCTGAACAGATACGGATCAATTTATAACTATGCTGAATAGTTACCTACGCCTAAAAATTACGCTAAAGCTTATCCATTTGCCGCTTCATCATCGGCATGAAAGACCAAAACGGGATCTGCATCACCTTCTACAACTTTACGATTGATCACGCATTTTTCCACATTTCCCATGGTTGGAATCTCATACATCACATCCAGCATGACTGCTTCCATAATAGCTCGCAAACCACGCGCACCCGTTTTGCGTTTAATCGCCTTATCTGCAATAGCTGACAAAGCATTATCCGTAAATGAGACATCCACACCATCATAAGACAACAATGCTTGGTATTGTTTTACCAATGCATTCTTGGGTGCTGTCAAAATCTCTAATAAAGCTTCTTTATCCAACTCGGTTAATGTTGCTACAGCAGGAAGCCTGCCAACAAGTTCAGGAATCAATCCGTACTGAATCAAGTCTTCTGGCTCAACCTGTTTTAGCAACACACTAATATCTTGTTCATCTTCAGAGACAACATTCGCACCAAAACCAATCGAACGGCTCTTACCACGCGATTCAATGAGTTTTTCTAAGCCTGCAAATGCACCGCCTAAAATAAACAAAACATTGGTTGTATCGACTTGAATAAATTCTTGCTGTGGATTTTTACGCCCACCCTGTGGTGGAACATTAGCAACGGTGCCTTCAATCAATTTTAATAAAGCCTGCTGCACACCCTCACCTGATACATCACGGGTAATCGAAGGTGAATCGGCTTTACGAGAAAGCTTATCGACTTCATCAATATAGATAATACCACGCTGGGCACGCTCAACATCATGGTCGGCGGCTTGCAATAATTTTGAAATAATATTTTCAACATCATCACCCACATAACCCGCTTCAGTCAGTGTTGTTGCATCCGCCATCACAAATGGCACATCAAAAACACGTGCAAGACTTTGCGCTAAGAGGGTTTTACCACAGCCTGTTGGCCCTAAAAGAAGCACATTACTCTTAGATATTTCAACATCGCTCTGCTGGTTGTGCTCAATGCGTTTGTAATGATTATATACAGCCACAGCAAGCATACGCTTGGCATCATTTTGCCCAATCACATAATCATCTAAGAATGATTTAATTTCAGAGGGCTTGGGAATCGAAGATGTATCAGCATCGGCTTTTAAAGCTGTCGCACCAGCCAACTCTTCCACCATGATTTCATTGCATAAATCAATACATTCATCGCAAATAAATACAGTCGGGCCAGCGATTAACTTTTTAACATCATGCTGGCTTTTTCCACAAAAAGAACAGAATAATGTTGCATCACCATCACTTTGTTTACCCATGTCAAACCTCCATCACGCTCTACCATGCAAGCTTATAACAGCATTACTTTTGTCGATACCAAATCCATACTACTACAAAAATCACATCATCTGCAATTTTATCAACAAGCAACACTGCTATTAAAGCAGTAAAGTGTGAATTGAATTATTATGAATCGCTTTCTATCTCAGAGCGGGACGCTAAAACTTTATCCACCAAACCATAGTCACAGGCTTCTTGCGCACTTAAGAAATAATCACGTTCTACATCTTCTGCAACTTTTTCCAGCGGCTGACCTGTATGCTCTGCCATCATGGCATTCATATGATCTTTAAGCTTAAGAATTTCACGCGCATGAATCTCAATATCTGTCGCCTGACCTTGAAAACCACCCAGCGGCTGATGAATCATTACCCGCGCATTAGGCAAAGCAAAACGTTTACCAGGTGCGCCCGAAGCCAATAAATGGGCTCCCATACTGGCAGCCTGTCCAACACAAAGCGTAGAGACATCACAACGAATGTATTGCATGGTATCATAAATCGCCATGCCAGCCGTCACCAAACCACCAGGGCTATTGATATACATATAAATATCTTTATCAGGACCTTCAGCTTCTAAGAACAACAACTGCGCCGTAATTAGATTTGCCATATTATCATCAACCTGACCACTCAAGAAGATAATCCGCTCTTTTAACAGCCTTGAAAAAATATCATAAGAACGCTCACCTCGTGAGGTGCGTTCCACTACCATTGGGACCAAATTCATAGCTGCTCCTTGCAAATCATTTACCATCTAGCCGCTTATAGGGCTACAAACAGCGAAGTTCAAGCCTTATGCTTGAGCATCTCGCTCCTGCTGCCATGCAGATAGTGCTTTAGACACAGCTTTAGTCTTCGCTTCGGCAACAACATGCGCTACGCAACGCTGCTCAAGAAGGCGGTCACGAATGCCCGCCATTTGCTCTTGTTGGCCTTTAATCCAAGCAATAAACTGGTCATGCTGTTCAGCTGGGTACTGCTTGGACATCAATTCAAGCTCTTCTTCCACAGCCGACTCATCCAACTCAAGTTCAGCCATTTCACGCACTGCCTGAATTAACACAGATAATTTCAAGCTACGTTCAGCCCGTTCACGCACTTCTTTTTTAAAGGCTTCATCAGCAAACATCTCATCGTTTGCTTCCATGCCTTGCTGCTGCATATTTTGCATCACACGTTGTGTTGTGTTTTTAATTTCCTCTTCCAACAAACGCCCTGGAATAGTCATTTCATTGGCAGCCAGTAAAGCATCCAATGCTGCATCACGTGTTACTTGAAATGATGCCTCTTTAGCCTCACTTTCCAAACGTGTTTGAGCATCAGCGCGCAATGCTGCGGCATCATCAAAGCCCAACATTTTCGCCAAAGCATCATCATCCTCAGCCGTTTCTGGTTTTGCCACTGATTTCACGTCTGTTTCAAAGCGCGCTTCTTTACCTGCCAAGTGTGCTGCTTGATAATCTTCTGGGAAACTTACATTCACAACAACATGCTCACCTGCTTTATGCCCAAGCAACTGCTCTTCAAAGCCTGGAATAAACTGACCAGAGCCCAAGACCAATGCGTGAGCTTCGCCATCACCACCTTCAAACGGTTCATCATCTACAAAACCAACAAAATCAATCGTTACCTGATCACCATTTTCTGCTACGCGACCATCTTCAACATCATATTTCACCTGTGATTTTTGCAAACGCTCAACCACAGCATCCACATCCGCATCTTCAACATTCACAGTTGTTTCATCAAACTTCAACTTGGATAGTTTTGCCAATTCAACCTTCGGCCATGTCACAACATCCAACGTAAACGTAAACTCGCCATCTGGCTGCACGGCTGGCATTTTCAATTCAGGCTGAAGTGCTGGCACCAAACCTGAAGACTCAATCGCACCAACATAGTGAGCTTGTAATAATTCAGAAACAGTATCTTCATGAATTTTAGAACCAAATTGTTTTTGAATCACATTCGCAGGTGTTTTCCCTGGGCGAAAACCTGGTAGTTTTGCTTGGTTACCCAACTTGCTAGCATGCTCCGCATAAACACGGTCATACTCAGATTGTGGCAAAGTTACATGAACTTGATGCTCGGTATCACTTAGTTGTTTTACATTTGTTTGAATCATTGATGGTCTCCATCACAGAAAATAAGCGTTGTCTCAAAACTAAAAAAGCCACTAATGTGGCTTTATTATAAATATGGTACGAGAGGGGGGAGTCGAACCCCCACATCAAAGATACTGGTACCTAAAACCAGCGCGTCTACCAATTCCGCCACCCTCGCATGAGATAAAAATCAAAGAACAACCACCGCACAGACACAGCGAACAACATTCCGTGCCCCGCGACGCGGCGCGAACTATGCCTATGCCTAGCGGCAAAATCAACGCATTGTCCACATCCAACAATAAATCACCTATTTTAGAGCATTATATTCACTGTTTAGCACTCACTCTCCACGGTGAAATAGTAGCTTCAATCGATATTCCTCAGGGTCTTTGGTCTGCGTCAGTGTGCCGCCACGCGGAAACAAGGCATCATACAAACGCGATACCCAAAAACGCAATGCTCCCAGACGCAATAAGACTGGCAATGCTTGAAACTCATCTTCTTGCAAAGCTCTGACTGATTCGTAACCCGTAAGAAAAGCTTGGATACGACCATCATCCTCATCAGCAAGCATCACAGCTTGCGCATTAAGTGTGATGGCAATATCCATAACCCATGGCGCGGTGTGGGCATAATAAAAGTCAATAATGCCCGATACTTTATCACCATCAAATAAGATATTATCGACAAATAAATCACCATGAATCACACCTTGCGGCAAATTATCCCACGATTGTTGTTGCTGATTTTTCAACTCATTCCGCAACAATTCGGCAGCCGCATCACCATAAGCTTTCGCTGTACCTTGCTGCACTTTATCCACATGCTCTTGCAACCAAATCATACCTGTTGGATTAGCCCGTGCTTCAGCAAAGGACTCACCTGCCAAATGCAATTGTGCCAAAGCTTGCCCTGATGCATGCAGTTGGGCTTCATTCAAATCATCCAGCGTCTTGCCAGATAAACAGGATACAATACAACCCCACTTCGCCTCACTTTCATCTTTTACCTCAAACAACAACGAATCATCATGCCGTTGCATCACATCAGGACATGACAAACCTTTAGCTGCTAAGTGGCGCATCAAACGCATAAAATAGGGCAGTTCCTGCTCATCCATACGCTCAAAGACCGTCAGTACAAAGCGCCCCTGTTCAGTATCAATAAAAAAATTGCTATTTTCAATACCAGCAGCAATACCTTCAAAAGATTTCAATGTGCCCAAGCTATAACCTTTCAAAATATGAGAAATGTTTTCGTGGGTAAGTTCAGTATAAACAGACATGCCGCAAACCTAACGACTTAGTGCATCAGAGCAATTATAACTAGCTAAAACATTCAGATATCAGCCATCGAAACCATGCGACCAGATACAGCCAATTATTGCAACACATCATTTTCATCTGGTTCAATATCTTTGATTTTCGAAAGAACATCTTCAAACTTTTTCTTACTACCCCGCTTGGCTCTATCGGTTAAATATGCCTCTGTCGTAAGCGCGGACATTTTTTCTGCTAATGCAGTAGCAACAAATTGGTTGATTGATATATTATCTTTTTTGCCAATTTTCTTACACCTTCATGTAAAGAATCTGGTAATCTCAAGCTGAGTGTACTCATGATATAGCCCCTATGATCTTAAGAAAGTATCTTCCCCCTGCTAGCGAAAGTAAAAAAAGCGACTCTAAGGTCACCTTCTGATTCATACCTAACAGTAAAAGAATGCGTGTCTTTTAAAAAGAAACCCTTAAAGCTATCCTTTTACCCTCAAAAACAGCCATTTAAGCCCAAAATCAAGCCATTTTTCAAGGTTATATCACTATATATCAATAACTTAGCTTGGTCAGACCCTATCCCCATTCTATCCCCGTTTTAAAAGGCTAGCACCCCTTTTACCAGTTTGTAGTTGATGCACCAGTTGTTGTAACCCCTGAAGCAGACACTGATGCTTGAGGCTGGGACACACTCTTGCTTGATACTATTGGAGCTGCGCCACTTGCATTTGATATGCCCGTTGCCGTTGTAGTAGCTCCTGCAGTAGACACTGATGCTTGAGGCTGGGGCACACTCTTGTTTGATACTATTGGAACTGCGCCACTTGCATTTGATATGCCAGTTACCGTTGTAGTCGTGCCTGCCCATGCTGTTGAGCTAAAGAGCATGGCTGCGCTAAGTATGACTATTTTTTTATTCATGGTGAGTCTCCTGTTTTTTTTATTCTTCTTAATTAAACCTTTTATATTCATATGATATAGGTGCAACAACTATCGTTAAATATCAATCGAGTCTGATTCTATTGATTCTAAGCGCCCTCTTTAGTAGTTCATTCACTTAATCCCAGAAAGTCTCTAACCCTTCCTATTAACCCTGTACTGGCAGCGATAACGCAGTTTAAGAAAACTCTCATTATAAACTCTAAAATGGTGATCATAATTCCATAATATGCAAAACCTACAATTAATCCAAGAATACATGCTCCATTAAAAAATCCAATGGCAGCAACAATAGCAACTGTAATTTCTAAGAGAATCAACAAGTCTCGTAAGTCATTTAAAACAGCACAGCGGCTTACACTCGCACTGCTGCATACAAAACACCAAATAATCAATAGAACCAGAGCAATGACTCCAGTTAGAAGTGCCCCCATAAGGACTGCTATAGCCACAGGGGTAGCAGGAGGTACCAAAGCAGCACAACCAGCCGCTATAGCTACTATGCCAGCAACAATTATCACAGCAGCCAATGTCAAAAAGGTAATAAGACACCAATTAATAGCCCCCCCTGTAGAAGTAGGATCATCATTAGGAGCAGGATCATCATTAGAAGCAGGATCATCATTAGAAGCAGGGCAAGCGGGAACATCAATAATTTTTTCTTTTCCAGTACAACCTTCTGGTAAAATAGTCCCTACTTCAAGTGTATGGCTTGCCGAATCACCCTCTATTTCAAAAGAGAACTCTGCAAGACTAACGCCACTAGTACTCACTACCAATGTATCTACTTCTTGCCCATCATAGATACATTTTAACGCTAGGAGAGATGATGTGGGGTTTGTGACACCCACAGTCACTGTAACAGTTCTTTTTCCCTGATTACAATCACTACTAACTTCGTAGTTGAGGTCGTTAAAAACTGGGCACGCATCACATGCTGGCACTATAATGCTTGTTGTTTTGCTGCTACAGCCAACTGGTAATACCACACCTATTTCAATGATATGTGATGCATCATCGCCATTTACAGTAAAGACAAACGGAATAGTAGATGAGCCACTAGAGATTGGGCTAGTAGCAGCTACTAGTCCATCGTACTTACATTCCAAGGCAGCACTAGAAGTACCGGTCACATCAACTTCGACTGTTACTTCACGTTGACCATTTGTACAGGTATTGGCTATTAAAGTCCTGATTTCACCAATCACTGGACAGCTTAAAGAGTTACAGTCCAAAGTGCTTGTGATTATTGCATTGCAGGTTGGATTAGTCATGCACGTAGCCACAACGGTAACCGTTGCACCGCATCCACATTCTGTAGTTTTTAACTTATCTCCAGCACTAAATGTTGCCTGCCACTCTTGTGTGTTTTGATTAATGCTGACCTGCTTACTAATTTTATCCCCGTGACACTGTATACTGACCTCAATACCAGCTTTACAGTCGGTTGCCGTTCCTGTGATGGTAACCACATTCAAATGATTTCCTGTAGAATCAACAGATACGTCCTCGATAGTAATATTACACATATTCCTCACCCCCTCCCATATATTACCACTCTACTTTCGATGAAACATCGGCTCATTAAGCCCCTGGATACGTCTGACCCGATTGATCACGACTAACTTTTTCAAAAAATTAATAAGCGTTTGGTACATAAATCGCAGTTAATTTGGGCTGGTTTATCGCGCCTTGAGTGCTCCCTGCAGGAACATAGGCATTCAGGTAAATGATATTAGCCCCGGCAACAACAGGTATGACTGTGGTAGCAGTTAGCAGTTTTGCATAAATTTCTGTTGGCTGCTTAGCTCGAACATGAACAAAAGTAGCATCATAATCAGATGCTACATCTCCGGCGATGGCTGAAATTTTCATTCCATATACATTTAGAGTATTCAATGTATGAACCAGAGTCGCCTTCATTTGCCCTGTAACAATTGCAAATCCAGATGCTGGAGCATTCATGGTTAGCGTAACAACGGCTTTTCCAGTAGCTGTCAATGGTATTCCTGTGGCGTAGGTCGCGCCACCAACAGCCCTAGCATAACCTGGTTTTGCACTTTGCAATGCGGTGATATTGGTTGCATTGCCTGCGATATCAGTTGTATTGGTCGCTGCCGATGCAGCATTGGTATTAATCCGTGTATTATTATCATCCACGGCTGTTTTAGCTGCAGTGAAATTGACATTCACATCGGCTGCCACGGCTGGTGTGCCTGCTGTAAAGGTGTTGGGAATAGTCAGTGCGCCTGCCCATGCTGTTGAGCTGATTAACAATGCTGCGGCGGCTGTGATAATATATTGTGTGTGTTTCATCGGTTTATCTCCTGTTTGATATAGTGTTTTAAGTATAAAAAAATAGCGCATCTCTCAGGGCTATTCCTATGCCGCAAGCGGCATGGATCTTATTGCCAGTTCACCTGATCCCAATTGTTTTGATTCCACGTCAGTGTTGTAGGTGCTGCGGGTGTTGTAGTCGCTGGTACCCCACTGTCTCCACCTCCGCCACATGAGGCGAGTAAAAAAAGTGAAAAAAGCATGGCAAGTAAGTATTTACCGTTAAAAAGGTGTTTCATAAGCCCTCCATCATTTGCAGTGGCGAAGCTTATAAGCTACTAATGACTTGGGTATCACTAGAATTGGGGATGTGCATGCTAATCCATATCGCATGTTTCTATTCTCTGATCCTTTATTGTTGTGTGATGAATAGTTACATACTTGGTGTTGGCTATAGGGAGGGGGAGTGGCGGATTCATGTTAAATGTACAAGTTGTGGAGGATGATAAAAGTATTCGTACGCGCTTGATACAAGCCATTCAAGATCACCCTGAGTTGTGTCTGACTGCTTATTCGGAAAATTTTCGTGATGCGGAACGAGCCTTGGTGAACAAACCTGATGTTTTACTGGTTGATTTGGGGCTGCCCGATGGCGATGGTATTGAGCTTATTCATAAAGCGCGTCGAAAAAGTGCAGGGGCTATCAAATCGATTGTGTTTTCTATATTTGGTGATGAAAAACGGGTAGTGCGAGCCATTGAGGCAGGAGCCAGTGGCTATTTATTGAAAGACACACCCTTTGTAATGATTGCCAATGCGATTGTTGAGGTATCACAAGGTTATGCACCAATCAGCCCAAAGATTGCGAAATATTTGCTCAAACGCTTTCAAGTTCAAGCAGAGCAGACTAAGCAAAATAATATTGATGTAGGTTTAAGTGAGCGGGAACAAGAGGTGCTGGAATATACTGCCAAAGGCTTGAGCATGAAGGAGGTTGCCCTGCAAATGGATATTTCTTATCATACGGTTGCCAGCCATACGCGTAAAGTTTATGAAAAGCTGGGCGTAAACACGCGGGGCGAAGCTATATTTGAAGCCAGTAAATCGGGACTGATTCACCTTCATTCAACATGATGTTGCGCTCTCTCTTATGGTCACTCTTATTGATGGGGTATGTATGCCCAGTTGGGGCACAAGAGCTAATAGAGCTGAATCAAGGGCAGTTTCACTTTCAAAGTAACGAAGCTATTGCAGAATCGGAAAGTTCAATCACATGGCAGCCTGTATCATTGCCTGATAACTGGAATAAAAAGCACCCTGATATGGGTGGGGTCGGTACTTATCGGTTTGATTGGGTGTTGGAGAAGCTCCCTGAAAATGAATTATTGGCTTTGTTGTTGCCGCGTGTGAGTAACAATGCGAAGATTTATCTTAATGGTAAATTGATTGCTCAACATGGTGAATTTAATAGCTATTCGTTGATTTGGAATAGACCCTATTACATGACGATTCCCACTGAGTTGCTGCGCTTGGGAAGCAATACTTTGGACATAAAAGTTGCGGTAAAAGCCAACTATTTCGGACGGCTATTACCCTTTCATATTGGTGGAGACACAGAGATAAAGTCAGCCTATCAAAGACTCTACTTTTTGCAGGTGACGCTTAGCCAAATTTGTGCTGTGCTGGCATTTAGCATGGGTGTTTTCTTGTTTTTTATATGGAGATCACGCAAAGAGCCTGTGTATGGTTGGTTTACACTGGCTTCATTGGCATGGGCTTTTTATTCGCTTTATTTCTTTGTGGCAACATTGCCCATCCCACTTGAATATTGGGTGCGTTTTTGTTTTTCATGTCACTTTATCATGCTGGGTGCGATACTGGTATACTTCTGCCATTTTATAGGCTGGCAACATCTGCTGCGCGAACGTTTTATATTGGGCTATGCTGTGTGTGCGATTTTGTTATTGTTTATGTTGCCTGACATACATGTGTTTCATGGTATTCGATGGGTTGTGACAGGTTATGCGGTGATGTACACGATATTGATATTAGCATTGCTGAAATCTTTCTATTATGACAGACATAATCGCAAGGCAATACTTGGTTTGGTATGTGTTGGTAGCAATTTAATCTTAGGATTTCATGATTGGGCAAATATATTTTTCATACTCAATCATCCTTATGTATTGCAATTTGGACAACCTTTGATTTTTATCATGATGGGGCATGAGATGTTAAAATCTTATATGCAGGCATTAACCGTATCCGAAAGCCATAATCGTGTGCTGGCTCAACGCATCCAAGAAAGTGAACATGCATTAAGACAAAGCCTTGAGAAAACACGTCAAGCAGAACATGAAAAAATCCTATTAAAAGAGCGCGAGCGTATTATGGCGGATATTCATGATGGTGTGGGCGGTCACCTTGTATCGGTCTTGGCTGTGGCTGAATCTTCTGCAACAAAAGAAGGTTATGTGATATCCGAAACGGTTCATCAAGCCATGGATGAATTAAGAATTGTGATTGACTCATTGGATCCTGATGAGCAATGCTTATCACAAATGCTTGCATCATTTCGTTATCGTTATCAGCCACGCTTAGATATGCATGGGATTGAAGTGATATGGAACTTTGATCAGTTGGATAAATTTGAATGTTTTGGGCTAGATAAAGCGCTGCAATTATTGCGGATTTTACAAGAGTTGATGACCAATGTAATCAAACATGCAGAGGCGGATAAAGTAACAGTTCGGGTCTTTGTTCGCCCCAAAGGTGAAAATGATAAAACATATGTGTTATCGCTTACTGATAATGGTAAAGGCTTTGATGTTAGTCATACCATAGGACGTGGGCTGGGCAATCTAAAACGCAGAGTGGAAGCAGTAGGTGGGCTGATTGAATTTCGTTCAAATAGCTTGGGTACAACTGTAGAGGCGCAGTTTTTATAGATGTGCACATCGTATATTTTAAAAGTGTAAGGTTCCGCGTTGCTTGTAGAACAAGCATGCATTCAAGTTTTTTTAATCAATGAATCATGCTGCTTCTTTAATTTTCTATCACCACATCTCCCCTTTGGAACTACCTGACGCTACAGTTAAACCCCTTTATTTCGTGCCCTTTAAAACAATGCGCGATACACTACTCGCATGGAATGGGCACAACAGTTTGTTGAACAATATGGCTATTGGGCTGTATTTATCTGGACATTTATTGAAGGTGAAACGGTGTTTATCGTTGCCGCAGCATTGGCGGCGGCTGGTGTATTAGAAACATGGAAGGTGATTGTTGTCGCAGCATGTGGGGCATTTATCGGGCATCTATTCTTTTTTGCCCT
>JALUXZ010000013.1 GCA_027018935.1 Mariprofundaceae bacterium | reverse complement strand
ATGGACAATAGCGATGCTATTACTCATTTCATTGCGCCTTGCTATGAGCGAAAATCAACGTCGTTTAACTCGTGCGAGGTTTTTCGAGGTGCCCTATTCAGCATCGCTATAAATTGGTTCGTATCTGTTCAGATTGCTGCTGATTTATTCGAGACTACCAACAGTAGGCGCTTTTAGGAAAGGCGGAAAAGCGCAACTTACTGCTGTAAGTGAGCATTTTCTAACGCTGGTATCGGGCGAGTCGATGGTGAGGTGAATGGTTGCGCTGATGTTTGAGAAAGTCACCCCTCATCCCAACCTTCTACCCTAGGGCACTCTCTTTGCCTGCGGTATTCACCTTCTCCCCTCAATGAGAGAAGGGGCTTGGAAGCATGCTGAATAGTTACATACCAGTCTAAGTTGATTTAAATTCTTGCATTTTTTTCTGTTATGCGAATAATGCGGCGTACATATTTTGGATCCGATTTTTATCCAGAGCAGTGGAGGGTTACAGGCCTTATGAAACTGCGGCAACCGACTACAGAGTTTGTGTAAAATAAACATGTAGAGAATGGTGCCAACGCCTGCTCGGTTTTGTACCGAGAGCGATGATGGTCGGGTTGATGAGTTTATGATTGTTCTTTGCGAACAATTTTCTTTTCAACCTTCGCTTATCTCGCGGAGGTTTTTTTGTTTATGGATTTCGGTAACTGTTTATTAGATTGGAGTTAGAAACATGAGTGAAAGCATTGTTCGTGCCTTGAAATGTCGTGAGTGTGGTGAAGAATATGAGATTCAGCCTACACACGTTTGTGAGTTTTGTTTTGGCCCACTGGAAGTGGTGTATGATTATGAAAAACTTGAAGGTAAATTTACCCGTGAGTTGATTGAATCACGCCCTCAAAATATGTGGCGTTATAAAGAACTTTTGCCAATTGATGGTGAGCCAAAAGTAGGTGCAAACAATGGTTTTACCCCATTGATTCGTGCCAAAAACCTTGAGAAAGTTTTGGGTGTAAAAGAATTATATATTAAAAATGATTCGGTTTGCTATCCAACCTTATCATTTAAAGATCGTGTGGTTTCTGTAGCTTTATCCAAGGCAGTGGAATTTGGTTTTAAGACAGTGGCATGTGCCTCGACTGGTAACTTAGCTGGCTCAGTGGCTGCCAATGCGGCTGCGGCTGGGTTGGAATCGTATGTGTTTATTCCTGAAGATTTGGAGCAGGGTAAAATCTTGGGTGCGGGTATTTTTGGTACGAAGATTATCGGTATTCGTGGTCAGTATGATGATGTAAACCGTTTGTGCTCGGAAGTAGCTGGTAAGTATGGTTGGGCATTTGTGAATGTGAATGTTCGCCCATTTTATGCCGAAGGCTCGAAATCATTGGGTTATGAAATGATGGAGCAACTGGGCTGGAAAGCGCCCAAGCATGTGGTGGTGCCGATGGCATCGGGCTCACTTTGTACCAAAGTGGATAAATCGATTAAAGAATTCATCAAACTTGGCTTGATTGAAGATAATCAAACTGCCGTTTATGGCGCGCAAGCTACAGGTTGTTCACCGATTGCAAAATCAGTGAAAGATGGAACGGATATGATTCATCCAGTGAAGGCAGATACCATTGCAAAATCTTTGGCAATTGGTAATCCAGCCGATGGTTTTTATGCTAACAGAGTGATTAATGAGTCTGGTGGTTATGCTGAAGATGTATCTGATGCAGAAGTGATTGCTGCGATGAAACTGCTTGCTGAAACCGAAGGTATCTTTGCAGAAACAGCGGGTGGTGTAACTTTGGGTTGTGCAATGAAGCTTATTGAGTCTGGTAAATTACCACGTGATGAGTCCATTGTGCTGTGTATTACGGGTAATGGCTTGAAAACACAGGAAGCGGTGATGAATGAAGTGACAAAACCACGCATTATTAATGCTTCTTTGAAGGAATTTGATGTGTTGGCAGATGCCGACGGTGTTGCATAGTATTAAGCGTTTAAAGTAATAATTATAAAATAGGAGAATGAAATGGCTGTAACTGTACGTATTCCAACCCCTTTGCGTAAATTAACAGGTGGTGCTGATGAAGTATCTATTGAAGGCGCGACCGTGGGTGCAATGATTGATAATCTTGAAGCAGCACATGCAGGTATGAAAGAGCGTTTGTGTGATGAAAATGGCGAGATTCGTCGTTTTGTAAATGTTTATTTGAATGATGAAGATGTGCGTTTTTTAAATGGTCGCGATACTGAGTTAAAAGATGGGGATGAAGTGTCTATCGTTCCTGCAATTGCAGGCGGAAAATAATCTGTTTGCCCGATAGCTTCGTTTCGGCGAATTTGGCGATGCTCACGTATTTTAATACGTGGCACTTCTCAAATTCACCAAGCCTTGCTCTTGAACAAACATTTTTATTTTCAAGGAGTGAATGATGAAATTACGTGTTTATTTGAATTTTGATCAAGGCGCAGTGACTGAGCCTGTGATTTGGAAGTTGGCAAAAGAATTTGATGTCGTTACCAATATTCGTACTGCCGCAGTGAAAGAAGGTATGGGGCTGGTTGGTCTTGAAATTGAAGGTGATACGGATGTGGTTGAAGCATCGGTAAAGTGGCTGGAATCTCAAGATGGTGTGCATGTTGAGCCGATTGAACAAAACGTAATCGAGGGTTGATATGGCTATTTACAATAATGCTTCAGAAACTATCGGGAACACACCGCTGATTCGTTTGAATCGCATTGGTGCGGGTTTGGATGCTGAAATTATAGTGAAATGTGAGTTTTATAATCCTTTGAACTCAGTGAAAGATCGCATTGGTAATGCCATGATTGTAGCTGCCGAAGCAGATGGCTCGCTTAAAGAAGGCGGCGTAATTATTGAGCCTACTTCGGGCAATACAGGTATTGCGTTGGCATTTATTGCGCGTGCGAAAGGTTATCGTTGTATTTTAACAATGCCTGAATCGATGAGCTTGGAACGTCGTAAATTGCTTAAGTTATTGGGTGCAGAATTGGTTCTTACACCTGCTGAATTGGGTATGAAAGGTGCGATTGCTAAGGCGGCAGAGCTGGTGGAACACACTGTGGGCGGATTTATGCCGCAGCAGTTTGAAAACCCTGCAAACCCTGAAATTCACCGTCAAACAACCGCTGAAGAAATTTGGAACGATTGTGATGGCAAAGTGGATGCATTGGTGGCAGGTGTTGGCACGGGTGGAACGATTACTGGCATATCAGAAGTGTTAAAATCGCGCAATACTGATTTTAAAACATTTGCTGTAGAACCATTGGATTCACCTATTTTATCGGGTGGTGAGCCTGGTCCGCATAAAATTCAAGGTATCGGAGCAGGTTTTGTTCCTAAAAATTTAAATACCGAGATCATTGATGGTGTAGAGAAAGTATCCAACGATGCTGCTTTTGCGATGGCGCAACGCCTAGCAGATGAAGAAGGTATTCCGGGTGGTATTTCGTCAGGTGCAGCCGTATGTGCGGCCTTGAATGTTGCTGCAAAGGCAGAAATGAAAGGCAAGCGTATTGTGGTGATTTTGCCATCTATGGCAGAGCGTTATATGTCTACAGACTTATTTAAAGGCATCGAAGTTTAATTGGTTTTAACCACGGATAAACACAGATGAAGTGAGCTTGCTTTATTATCTGCGTTTATCTGTGGTAAATATTGAGGTTAAAGCATGATTGATTTTACAGAAGAACAGATTGAGCGTTATTCACGCCATATTATTTTACCAGAAGTTGGTGCAGAAGGGCAGTCTAAGCTGTTGAATGCGAAAGTGTTTATGATTGGTGCGGGTGGTTTAGGCTCTCCTGTGGCTTATTATTTGGCTGCTGCAGGTGTGGGTACGATTGGTATTGCTGATGCCGATGTGGTGGATTTATCTAATTTGCAACGCCAGATTATTCATAATAAAGATCGCATTGGTACGCCCAAAGTAGAGTCTGCCAAGCAGACCATGCAAGCATTGAACCCTGATGTGAAAGTGAATACTTATAATTATTTTGTAACTGAAGACAATATTCGTGAAATTATCGCTGACTATGACATTATTATTGATGGTTGTGATAATTTCCCAACACGTTTTTTGGTCAATGATGCATGTTATTTTGAGAAGAAAACCTTGATTTCTGGAGCGATGTTCCGTTTTGAAGGGCAAGTAGCAACGTATAAACCACATGTACATAAAGAAGGCCCTTGTTACCGCTGTTTGTATCCAGAGCCACCACCGACAGGCTTGGTGCCAAGCTGTTCGGAAGCAGGTATTTTGGGGGCGTTGGCTGGTTGTGTGGGTACGATTCAAGCAGTTGAAGCAGTGAAAGAAATTCTTGGCATTGGTGATTCATTGTCGGGTAGATTAATGGTGTTTGATGCTTTGCGTATGGAATGGAAAAAATTGAAATTACGTAAAGATCCAAGTTGCCCATTGTGCGGTGATAATCCGACGATTACAGATTTGGTAACATACGAACAAGCCTGCGAGCTTAAATTCGGCGAATGATTTTTAACCGCGGAGGCGCGGAGGCGCGGAGTGTTTTTTGATTCTTTGTGTTTCTTTTGACCTTCACGGAAGCTTTTATTTTTAAACCGTAGAGTTGCAGGACTGTGGGGAAATATTTTAATATTCTCCGTGCCTCTGTGCCTCTGTGGTGAACAGAGGTTAAACATGAGTACATTTGATTTTGCGGAAACTGCGGATGTTGATGAGTTTGAGGCTGGTTATAAGGCTTTTAAAGCTGGCACGATGGCAGAAGAGCGTTTTACACCGTTTCGTTTGCAGATGGGTGTGTATGGTCAGCGTCAGGAAGGCGTGCAGATGATTCGTGCTAAGTTGCCAGGTGGTAATTTGACTCCTGAACAGCTTGAAGTGCTAGGTGATTGTGCAGAGTCTTATGGTGGTTGCTTGCCAACCGATGGTACGTTGAAAGAAACACCTGAGAAAGTAGTACATATTACCACACGTCAGGATATTCAGGTGAATTTTGTTGCGCTTGATGATGTCGTACCATTTTTGAGAAAAATGGATGGTGCAGGGCTAACTTCGCGTGAGGCCTGTGGTAATACCGTGCGTAATGTAACCTCATGTTTCTTGGCTGGGCGTTGTCCTGCAGAGCATGCTGATGTGAGTATTCATGCACGTAAATTTGCAGAATATTTTTTGCGTCATCCGCTTGGTCAGCAATTTCCTCGTAAATTTAAAGTGACATTTTCTGGCTGTGATACCGACTGTGGTTTGGGCGGCATGCACGATATTGGTTTTATTGCCACGCATAAAGATGGCAAATCTGGTTTTAAAGTTTGGGCTGCGGGCGGTTTGTCTTCACAGCCTGTACCAGCAATTTTACTGGAAGAATTTATTGAAGAATCAGAAGTTTTATTGGTAGGTGAAGCGTTGATGCGCATTCACTTTAAATATTCTGATCGTAAACGCCGTGCCCGTGCCCGTATGAAATATGTCATGCAAAAATTAGGCGCGGAAGGCTTTGTTGAAGAGTATAAAAAACAACGTGCGGTGATTGAATCAACACATCAAGCTGATACAGGTTATGCTGAAGCGAACTGGCGTACGCCAACCGATGCTATGCCGTTTGATGAGTCTGGCATTATTGATCAACATGATGGCAAGAAGTCGATTCTTTTAAATGTATTCCGTGGTGATTTAACGCCATTGCAATGTCGTGCGGTAGCCGAAGCTGCGCGTTTGGGTGCAACCAAAGAATTACGCGTTACCACGGAACAAGGCTTGATTATTGTTGGTGTACATGAAGATCGCGTGGATGATGTCGTGGAAATGTTGGGTAATGCAGGCATTCCAACATCATTTGCACGTGGAATATCTGATATTACAGCTTGCCCAGGTACTGAAACATGTCGTTTGGGCATTACCTCAAGTCGTGGTTTGGCACAGGCTTTACAGCCTATGATGGTTGATTTGAAACAAGACTCAACATTGGCAGGTATTACGGTGAAAGCTTCGGGCTGTCAGCATTCTTGCGGTCGTCATCATATTGCAGACTTGGGTTTTCATGGCATGGCGAAAAAGGTGGCAGGTCAGCCTGTGCCGCACTATCAGTTACATGTGGGTGGTTCAGGCGTGGCAGGTCAGCCGTTTGCCTTTGCATCAGAATGGGTGCCCGCGAAATATGCACCAGAAGCAGGTATGGCTGTGCTGAATGCATATAAAGATGGTCATAAAGAAGCGGAAAGCGTGCATGACTGGGCTAAACGATTGGGTAAAGAAGGGCTGGCTGAAATCCTTGCGCCATTTAAAGCAGATGCAGGTGAAGTTGAAGGTCTGATTTATGACTGGAGTGAGAACGAAGCCTTTAATACCAAAGGTAATAAAAAGGGCGAGTGTGCTGGGGCAGTGCTTTCGATGTCTGATGCGTTGATTTCAGAGGCTGAATATGAACTGTTGATTGCGCGTGCGCATGTGGATGCAATGTTTTGGGCAGAAGCACAAACAGCTTTGCGTAGGTCTGCGATTTCTACTGCGAGAGCATTTTTGGTGGCTTATGGTGAAGCACCTGAAGAAGACTCGGAAGTGTTTGCTTTATTGATGAGTAATGCAGCCAGTGATGCGGAAGTTATGCAGCATTTTAATGCCGTACAAGGTGCATTGATGAGCATTGATTTGGCAGACCCTGCGGCTGGTGTAACCAAGCTTAAAGATGTGCAAGGTGAGTGGGTTGCTTTGGCTGATAAACGCTTTGCAGCAGTACCTGATGATAGTGAAACGGTGGAAGAAGAGCTTGAAGTTGAAGCCTCATCGGATGTTGTAAGCTTGGATTTGTCTGGCGTGGCATGTCCAATGAACTTTGTAAAAACGAAAATTAAATTATCAACGATGGCAATTGGTTCGCAATTGGAAGTGATTCTTGATGATGGTGCACCGATTGAAAATGTGCCGTTATCATTGGAAGAGCAAGGTCAAAAAATTCATGTGAAAGAGAAGCTTTCGGATACGCAATGGCGTATTGTGGTAGAGAAGATTTCTCAAATCTAAATGACTGACGACCTGCATCCTTTTTCCAATCCAGGGCGTACCAAGCTTTCTTTGGTAAGTCGTGGTTTGGCATTGCCTGATGGATTGCCCGATAGCTCACGCTGGTTGGCACAATCCAATAGTGCAGAATCAACATTGGATGTGCGTTTACCTAGTGGGCATTTTTGCTCCGTACCTGTTGGGCAGCCTTATACCGAAGCCAGTGGGTTTTCTTTAAAGGTTGGTAGTAATGGCAAAGCCATTATGTCGTGTGGTGGAGAATCGGAAACGGTTGAATTGGTTGAAGCTCCTAGCTTTTATAGCAAATTAACGCGTAAAGGTTCACGCATGGGAAGTTTTGCTTCTTTGCATGACCGCTTGCTTATTTTACAGCCATTTATGGGCTGTGGTTTTTTTGCGCAACCAGGTCAAGCATGTGCTTATTGCCAGTTTGATTCCATGCTTAATAAGGAAGAGCCACCGCTGCGGGATGCTTTGGAATTGGTGGAAGTGGTGTTGGCAGCGTTGGATGAACGCGAAGTTGATACAGTCTATTTATACAATGGTTTCACACCCAATGATGATGTAGGGCTATCGCGATTGATTCCAGTGATTGCCTTGCTGAGAAGACATTTGGGGCATAGGCAAATTGCTTTGGAAACCGTTGCACCCAAAGATGTGAGTGTGATTGACGCTCTGTATGCGGCGGGTTTGGATATTTTTATTTGCAACTTGGAAGTCTTTGATGGGGATCGATTCGCAGAAATCTGTCCGGGAAAAGAGAGTCAAGGTGGACAAGATGCTATTTGGCATGCTTTAGAGCATGCGAATAAGGTGTTTCGATCTGGCGCAGTTGTAAGCCACTTGATTGTTGGTTTGGAGCCTTTAAATTCAACGCTGGATGGGTTGAAAGCCTTGGTGGATAAAGGCATTGTACCTTTATTGATTCCCTTTAGACCCTTACCAGGCACGCCTTTGCAAGATGTTACAATACCAGCTTTGGATGATGTTGAAAATGCATTGTTGCTGCAGTATCAGCTACTGGAAACATCGGGGTTACCTACGCATCGCTTGCGTGATATGGGGCGTGTGTTGACCCCCATGGAAAGTCGGGTTCTGGATGGCAACAAGCCAGCTATACTAGAGCGTTGGGTTGTATCATCACTGGGTAGACACTGGGCTGGCTGGCTGGATGGTTTGCGCAGGCATGTGCGTGTTAGCAAAGGTGAAAAAGGCGAAAATAGACCTTTCCATCGTTTATTGGCGGCACAAGCCGCACCATTTGTGGCGATGTTGATGGTGGTGATGGTATTTGCAACGGGAGTTGTTTCTGATGCGCCTGAAGGCTTGAGTGTTGAAGCTTGGCAGGCATTGCTGGTTTTTTTGCTATGTTTGATATTGTGGGTAACACAGTTATTACCTCTGGCAGTAACATCGTTGTTAGGCATGGCTTTGTTACCCATACTTGGTGTGATGCCTGCATCGAATGTGTTTGCCTTATTTGGTAGTCCTGCGGTATTCTTTATTTTGGGTGCTTTTATGTTGGTTGCAGGCGTGATGCAAAGTGGTTTGTCCGAACGTGTGGCATTGGGCATATTGGATCGTGTAGCACATACACCGAAGCAACTTTTATGTGCCATGTTATTGTTGCCTGCTTTGATGGCTTGTGTGATGCCTGAGCACGCAGTAGCAGCATTATTTTTACCGATTGCTTGGGAAATTGTGCGTAGCTTGGGTTTGAAAAAAGGTCATGTCTATGCACAGGCAATCTTTTTTGCGCTTGCTTGGGGTGCGATTATTGGTGGGGTAACGACATTGCTTGGTGGCGCACGCGGGCCTTTGGCTTTGGCATTGAGCTCGGAACTTACAGGTCACTCCTTTTCATTCTTACAATGGACATTAGCAGCATTGCCATTGGTGGTGGGTGTGTTGGCTGTTGCCTTATATTTATTGTTGCGTATGACTTCATATGTAACGTTGGATTTACAAGCAGTGCGTTACCGTTTTGGGCAGCGTCGTCTTGAGTTGGGCGCTCTTGGTGTGAAAGGTTGGTTGATGGCAGTGTTGATGTTGGGCACGGTGTTGGCATGGATGCTTGCAGGGCATGCCAATACATTGGCGAGCATTTCTTTGATTGCGGTGGTGTTGATGTTCGCTTTGCGCTTGGTGGCATGGAAAGCTATTGAGCAGCATGTAGCGTGGAGTGTTGTGCTGATGTATGGCGGTGCGATTGCCATTGGTAAGGCATTATCCGATACAGGTGCTGCTGTATGGCTGGCACATAGTCTTATTCCAGGTGATATGGCGGGTTTGGCATTGGTAGCATTACTGGTACTTATGACGTTATTTTTTACCGAAGGTGTGAGCAACGCTGCGGCTGTTGCGATTGTATTGCCGATTGCCATGCCGATTGGTATGGCGGTGGGGCTTGATCCTGTGGGTGTAGCTTTGACAATTGGTATTGTAGCGGGTTTTGCTTTTATGTTGCCGATGAGTACGCCTCCGAATGCTATGATTTATGGTAGTGGCTATTTAAATGGCGGAAGTATGTTGCGTTATGGTGCAATTTTATCTGTATCTGCATTTTTATTATTTATGTTGGTCTCTACATATTGGTGGCCAGTGGTTGGATTATCCTTATTGGGGGCTCAATGAAAGTTTTAATTGATGAGGCAGTATCGTTGCTGCATGAAGCCAAAGATAGGCATGGTGATAAGTTGGTTTATTCATGCAGCTTGGGTTCTCAGGGCATGGTGTTGATTGATTTAATTTGTCGTCATCAACTGGGTATTCGCATTCTAACCTTGGATACAGGGCGTTTGCCACAGGCTACGTATGCGTTGATGGATGCTATACGTGAGCGTTATGGCAATGTGCTGGATATATTGTTTCCTGATTCAAATGCCGTGCAAGATATGGTGCATGAGCATGGTGTGAATTTGTTTCTTAAGTCTGTGGAAAATCGTAAGTTATGTTGTCAAGTTCGCAAGGTTAGACCGTTAGAAAAGGCATTGCATGGCATGGAAGCATGGATTACAGGACGACGTAAAGACCAAGCAAAAAATCGTGCTGAAATATTACCTGTTGAAGATGACCCTGTATATGGGTTGAAAAAGTATAATCCGATGCGTAATTGGACTGAAAAAGATGTATGGGCATATATTCGTAAGCATGATTTGCCATACAATACATTGCATGATGAATTTTATGTATCGATTGGTTGTGAACCGTGTACCCGTGCCATTAGCATGGGTGAGGATCCGCGTGCTGGGCGTTGGTGGTGGGAAAATCAAGATACTTTGGCAGAGTGCGGTTTGCATGTGAGTTCGCTGAAAGCTCCGAAAGGTGCGGTTGCAGATGGCGAAGGTATTTGATGTGTTAAATGTTTTGAAGGGGTTATAATGGCAGAGCAGAAGAAAGATGTAACTATTGTATGTTTTAGTGGTGATTTTGATAAAATATTAGCGGCTTTTACCATGGCAACGGGCGCGGCAGCAACGAATCGAAAAGTTACAATGTTTTTCACATTTTGGGGCTTGAATGTGCTTAAGAAGAAACAAGGGCGTGCTTGGCTTGGTCAGGGTGTGATGGCAAAAGTCTTCAACTTTCTTATGGGAGGTCGTAAGAATTTACCGCTGTCACGTTTAAACTTTGGCGGCATTAGTCCGAGCTTGATGACTGGTATGATGAAAAAACACAATGTCGCAACATTGCCTGAATTGATTGAGGCGGCACATGCTTTGGGTATTCGTCTATTGGCATGTGAAATGGCATTGCATATTTTGGAATTAGAACGTGATGACTTGATTGAAGAAGTGGCAGATGTGGTGGGTGTGGCGACATTTTTGAATGAGTCGGAAAATGGTCATATCATTTTTGTTTAAGTAACAGAATAAAAACATCTGCATTTAGAGAGGTAATGAAAGATCATGATGAAGCTTTTGGATATTACAAAAGAAACATGTCCCATGACATTTGTAAAAGTAAAGTTAGCACTAGCAAGAATGGATGAAGGGCAAGAGTTAGAGGTTATTTTGAATGCGGGAGAGCCTTTGGAAAATGTTCCGCGTTCATGTGAAGAACAGGGTTATGAAGTCATGTCCATTGAAGATTGCGGTGATGATAAGCACCGCATTATTATTAAGAAATAAAGTAAGAATTGAGGGTGTTATGAGTCAACATAAATTAACGCAATTGAAGGCTTTGGAAGCAGAATCCATTCATATTATTCGTGAAGTGGTGGCAGAGTTTCGCAATCCTGTGATGCTATATTCTGTGGGTAAGGATTCAGCTGTGATGCTGCATTTGGCGCGTAAGGCGTTTCACCCAGCACCCTTACCTTTTTCATTATTGCATGTGGATACAGGCTTTAAATTTAAAGAAATGTATGACTTTCGTGATGCGTTTTGTGAAGAAATCGGTGCCGATTTGATTGTCAAAAAGAATGATGATGCTATTGCTAAAGGCATGAACCCCAAAGAGTTCGGTGTGGCACGTTGTTGTGGCGCGCTGAAAACACAAGGGCTTTTGGATGCTTTGGAAGAAGGTGGTTATGATGCTGCTTTTGGTGGAGCGCGTCGTGATGAAGAAAAGTCACGAGCTAAAGAGCGTGTGTTTTCTATGCGTGATGAATTTGGTCAATGGGATCCGAAAAATCAACGCCCTGAATTATGGAATATTTATAATGGTCGTATCCATGATGGTGAATCGGTACGCGTATTTCCTATTTCAAACTGGACGGAAATGGATATTTGGTCCTACATTCGAGATGAAGAGATTCCGATTGTGCCTTTATATTTTGCCAAAGAGCGTCTTATGATTGAACGTGGCAATATGCTGATTCCGTATTATGAAGAAAATAAAGATCAATTGCTTGAGGGTGAAGAGCCGAAGATGATTATGTCGCGCTTTCGTACCTTGGGTTGTAGCCCATGTACAGGTGCAGTGCGCTCTGATGCCAGTAATATGGATGAAATCGTGATTGAAGCAGCTGCGGCACGTCGTTCTGAGCGGGAAACGCGTATTATTGATCACGGTAGTAATTCGATGGAAGATAAGAAGAAAGAAGGCTACTTCTAAAAAAATAATGCATATCACTCCTCATATGCCCAATAGCAGCATCAACGATGCTCTTGAGCATATGCGAAGCAATCTGAATCATTTTAAGTGTTTATAGGTGAAATATGACTGAATTTAATTTTGAACTAACAAAAGAAATCGAGCTATTGCGCTTGGTAACCGTGGGTAGTGTTGATGATGGTAAGTCCACCTTGATTGGTCGCTTGCTGGTCGACACCAAGGGTGCATTTGAAGATCAGTTGATGGCTGTGCGTAAAAAGAAAGGAGCTGTAAAAGTTTCTTCTGCGGCGGAGATTGATTTGGCAATGTTGACCGATGGTTTGGCTGCTGAACGCGAACAGGGTATTACCATTGATGTGGCATACCGTTATTTTGCTACACCCAAGCGTAAATTTATTATGGCTGATTGCCCAGGGCATGAGCAATACACGCGTAATATGGTGACGGGTTCGTCCACTGCCAATGCGGCAATCATTTTGATTGATGCGCGTCATGGTGTGTTGGCACAAACCAAACGTCATACCCATATTTTGGGGCTTTTGGGTATTCCGCATTTGATTGTTGCGGTGAATAAGATGGATTTGGTTGATCATGAACAAGCAACGTATGAAAAGATTAAGGCTGAAATGGCTGAGTATTGTGCCAAGCAGGGCGTGAAAGATTTGATTTGCATTCCGATGTCTGCACTGACTGGGGATATGGTATCGGTTCGTGGCGAGAACATGGACTGGTATAAAGGTGAAACCTTGCTGGAAACACTTGAGACGATGTCTGTATTGGATGATTTGGATAAAAAACCATTTCGTATGCCTGTGCAGTTGGTAAACCGCCCACAAACAGAGGATTTGCCTGATTATCGTGGTTTTATGGGCACCATTGCTTCGGGTACAGTGAAAGTAGGTGATGAGATTGTGGTCAAACCATCAGGTAAGACTTCAACGGTGAAAGAAATCGTAACCTTTGATGGCAACCTACAAGAAGCCTTTGCACCACAAAGTATTACAATTACTTTAAATGATAATATTGATATTTCGCGTGGTGATATGTTGATGCATGTCGGTGAGGAAGATTCCGATACCAAAGCACTGACTGCGAATGTGTGTTGGATTGGTGATGAACCCTTGGAAAATCGCAAAAAATACATCATCAAACATGCCGCGAGCCAGATTAAAGCGATGGTGACTGAGATTAACTTTAAAACCGATATTCATACTCTAGCGCAAGATGCTGCTGATGAATTGGCGATGAATGAGATTGGTCGGGTGACGTTTAAACTACAACAACCACTGAACTATGATAAATATGCAGATAACCGCACCACAGGTAGTTTTATTATTATTGATAGCTTTACCAATAATACAGTTGGTGCAGGTATGATTGTTTAATCAGTTTTGATTGAGGAGTGTTTTTTATAAAAGGGGGCGAAAGCTTCTTTTTTTGAGGCGTGTTTTATAAACGCCTAAAGTGATTTATACTTACCGTCATGCCCGAGTTCCTTTGTCGGGCATCCATTCGATAATCATATTTAAATGAGGCTGGATTCCCGTTTTTACGGGAATGACGAGGCAGGTAAATCAATTCATGACTCACTATAGGATGAAGCTTGAAACTCTTTTATTTTTGCCTGTACTCTTTCAACAGTCGCTTTCACAACCATTTTATTATTCACATATACTAAGCAAGCATTGGGGCATTGGTTACGGCAATCACCGATAACAGTCTCGATGCCAGCAGTATTTAAATCTTTGGCAAGCTGGTGAGCCCCTCGATCACCGCATTCAGGACCCAAACATATTTCTACTTCGGGAGTGTCTAAGTTCGTTGTCATGATTTATATCCTTGATTTACCAATAGCTGATATGTTTTCTGCGTAGATTTGAAGCCTGTTATATCCATCTGCGCACTTTTTGTTTGTAAGCGGTAAATGCATCACCAAAAATACCTTCCAAAGCACGTTCTTCTGGCATGATTTGAAAGCGACTTATATAGAATGCAAAGATAAATGGTACAATAAACGTGTAAACATTCCCTAAAATGATTGCCCAAGCCATCAATACACAAAATAGCCCGAGATACATGGGGTTGCGTGTGATTTTATACACCCCTGATGTTACCAAGCTAGAAGCACGTTCGGGTTTTGAAGGATGTGCGGTTGTTTTCACTTGTCTAAAAGAATAAATGCCAGAAAGAGCAAAAGATACACCGAATATGAGTAGTGCAATGGCAAAAGCTGTGTGAAAGCTTGTTTGGCTATTGTTGGGTAAGAGTATATCCAGCATATACATAGCTGTTGCAAAAAAAAGCATAAGCAGCGGAGGTGGTATTTTCAATTCAAGTGCATCAATTATCTTCATGGCAACAATTTGATGATGTTTTGTGTTAAGGTCAATCAAGATATGATGAGAGTATGAAACAAGTCCTGCCTCCTGAATTTTGTTAAAGGATAATGTTACCTTATTTCCCCAACTCTTTTTTCATTGTTAAGCAATGGATAGTATGCGTTCATGTTAATCAAAAGTGATACCCGAACATTATACGAACGCATTGGTGGTGAGAAAAAACTTCGCAGCCTTGTACAAAGTTTTTACCAGTATATGGATGAGCTTAGTGAAGCCAAAAAAGTTCGCGATATGCATGCACCAGATTTAAAAGGTGCTGAAGATAAACTTTTTATGTTTCTATCAGGTTGGATGGGAGGTCCATCGCTCTTTATTGAGAAATTTGGGCATCCTCGCTTACGCCAACGGCATATCAACTTTGTCATTGATGAATCAGCCCGTGATCAATGGATGTTATGTATGAAGCATGCACTTGATGATATTGTGGAGGAAAAGGAATTGCGCAATGAATTGATGCAAGCCTTGTATGGTGTTGCTGATTTTATGCGTAATAGTGCTTAACTTAGTGCTATTCGGTAGCGTCCCCTTATTCGCGGAGAAATGATTATGCCACAGTCTCGTTATGAAGAAATACTCAAAAACATACAGCACCTAGAGCAGCAGTTAACACAAGAAATTGAAGATATTATTGCAAAGAAACGTGAACAATTTCAATATAGTTTAAAACGAGGTAAGGTCACTTTTAATCGTGAAACTCGCAAATTTCATAAACTTCACCGTACTGGGTTATTCTCTTACCTCAAGCAGTCTAACGCATCCTATATCCTTACCGCACCTATTATTTACAGTGGCATTTTCCCTTTAATTATTTTGGACATCTTTGTTTTTATTTATCAGCAAACCTGCTTTAGGGTTTATGGTATCCCCTTGGTATCTAGAAATGACTACCTTATCATTGATAGGCAGCACTTGAATTACCTCAATATCATTGAAAAGTTCAATTGTATTTATTGTGGTTATGGCAATGGTTTAATCGCTTATGTTCGTGAAATTTTTGCGCGTACAGAGCAATTTTGGTGTCCTATCAAACATGCAAAAAGAAATGCTGATACACATCGCTATGAGCATCATTTCACTGATTATGGCGATGTTCATGCGTATGAACAAAAGCTTGCTTCTCTACGTAATGATTTAAGAAATCTTCAAAAGAACACAGAGAAAAATAAGAGCAATCATGAATAATCAAATCAATGGGATTAGACTGGCCTATTGATTGCAGCTCACTGTTGCTTTTGAAGTAAACAACTTGACTGTTTGCAAAACCAGTGATTTATCACTACAGTTTCACGAAACCTTTATCGATAGGAGATACGTCATGCAAACCGTAACCGTTTCGCCCAAGTTTCAAGTTGTGATTCCCAAGCATGTACGCGAGCAGCTGCATATTTCGGCAGGTCAAAAGATGATGGCAATGCCTTATGGTGAGCATATTCAGCTTGTCCCTGTAAAGCCTGCCAAAGCATTGCGCGGCTTGCTCAAAGGGTGTGATGTGGACATGGATAATATTCGGGATAAATCAGACCGCTTCTGATGCTGATTCTCGATTCATCATGTTGGCTTGAGTATTTTTTGGATGGTAAGCATGCGGATAAATATGCCCAAACCATTGAAACCCAAGGTGAAATCATTGTGCCTGCTATTGTATTGCATGAAGTGTTTAAGGTGGTGATGCGAGCCAGTAACGAAGATTCAGCCCTTGCCGCAGCAGGCATTTTGCAGCAATTCACTGTTATTCCAGTCAACGAAAATATTGCTATGTATTCAGCCAAACTTGGTCAAGAGCATGGTTTAGCCATGGCAGACAGCATAATCCTCGCCAGCGCGCACATCCACCATGCCGAACTTTGGACGCAAGATGTTGATTTTAAAGGTTTACCAAACGTAAAATACTTCGGGAAGCCTTGAGTTAAATATTATGTCCCCCGAACTGTTATAGTGACCTTCAACGGATGCGATAAGAAGTTTGTCTTCTTCAACTTGATACACGATTCTATCTTTTCGATTAACGCGTACAGACCAAAAGCCTTTGAGCGCACCCACCAATGGCTTGGGGCGATGCAGGCCTGTAAACGGTTCATGCACCAGTTTGGCAATACCCCCAACCACATCATCCAATAACCTTGGGTTGCTGCGGGATAGTTTAGCGATTTGTTGGCGAGCTTGCTTGGATAAATAGGGTTTAAGCATGAAAATTAGCGTCATACCCCAGGGCAGCTTCTCTGCTTTCGGCATTCACCTTCTGCCCGAGTGCTTGTATCGGGCATCCATTGACAAAAGAAATCAAATGAATGCTTTCAGCCCGCTTTATCATTGCTTCCTAGGGTTTGGTAGTCGGATGCCGAAGTAATACGCTCTACAGCGCCTTGAATATCCGTAATTGCCAAGGTTTCGTTGATAGCTTCCCAATCTTCTGCACCAATCAGCACCACATCACCGCCTTTGCGTGTAATCAACGCAGGCTCATGGCTTTCACGCACTTCATCACATAATGTTTTAAGACTATTCCTTGCTTCTGAATAACTGATATTTTGCATTTCTATCACCTCGACAGACGAATTGTACAATATATTGTCAAAATATCAATAATGTCGCTAAAAGGGTAGCGTCCCGAATGGCAAATTCATCGTGTGCTGCAACATACCTGATGCATCAAAAACCAATGGAGTTAGACTTGATTGATATTTGACTGGTCTTTTTGAAATCATCTTTCCTCCATAAGTGCATGATATTAAAGTAAAAAACCTAAATTATAAAATCAATCGAGTCTGACCCTATTGATTGATTATTCAGCTTCTGGCAGTGGGTTCGCATGAAAACTTTTATGGTGACTTAAACGGTAGTGTTCCCTTTTCAAGTATTGTGTGCCCAAAATTTTCGATGACTTTATAGTGGGAAAAAACCATATCTGCCAATTTTATCATTTTTAGAGAAATGAATGTAATTCATACTATCTTGAATGTCTTCACTAGGCTCTTGGTTATCTAAAACTATAATTTGTTTATCATTATAGAAATCGCATAGATCACGATAGAAAGCATAAATTAAATTATTCGCAATAGAAGTCTGTTCGCTTTCTTCATTTTGGGAAAATTCATCTCTCTCCTTATATGTTGTAAGAGGAGAGTCTAAAATCAAAAAACCAGCATGTCTGTTTTTTGCACATAAATAATTCATCAATCCAATAACAAAAGCAGAAAAACATATGGCACGATATCCCTTGCCGAAGTGGCTTCTCGGTTTTCCTCCTATTGAAATATCTCTGTTTTCCTTATCATATGTAACTTGATTCCCATTAGGAAAATCCCATCTGATTAGAATATTCGATATCTCTTGCATTAACTGTTGAAGCTCTTTTGAAAAATCAGGAATTTCGTATTTATCAGCAATCTCGTCATGTTCGACTTGAAGGATTCCAATCTCTTTTAGTATTTTCTCACGTTTTATTTCGAGATTGAAAGCAGCGGTTAAACACTCTTTATTTTTCGTAAGATATTTAATAATATTTCGTGTCTCAGTGATCATTTTTGAGATATTAGGGTCAAGGCTATTTTCTAAATCTTGAAGCTCTTCTTTAATAGATATAAGCTCCTTAGAGATGGCATTTTCATGCTCTTCTATTTCATGTATCGTTGAATGAAGCCCTTCAACCTTACTGTCCATTTTTTTTATTTCTGAGGCATTGCTAGATAAAACAAGTTCCATACTAATATCAGAGCTGTCATCTAACTCGCTTCCACATGTAGGGCAATTTGCAGCGTAGTGGCTGTCTACATATTTTGCTGCCTCAGAGTTTGCTTCTAGTCGCTCTCTATCAGAACTGTATTTTGAAAGTAGAAGGTGGAACCTTTCTAACACAGTATTATCTTCATCAAGTTTTCTATTCAGGACTTCTGATCTGGATGCCAGATTATTTCGTCTCTCAATACCTTCATTACCTATTTGCAACAGAGAATCTAATTTTGATTCTGCCAACCCAATAGATTTTTCAATAGCATCAATATCATCAGAAAGCTTTTTAATTCTATTCTCATCAACATCATCAGTTGAAAAGTACCTGTTCATAAAATCTTCGAGATTTTCTATTTTGATGTGTAGCGATTGTTTGGATTGCTTCCTTTGCTTTAACATCTTAACATCAGAGTCATCATGTCCTGTTAAAAGCGTTTTAAGTAAGGATGTCTCCAAGGTTTTTTCTGTATTTTGTCCCTTCCCTAGTGGTGAGTCATCGGTAATAATTCTAGCTTCATCGACTATGAATAATTTCTCCAATATTCGCAGCGTTAATGATGAATGATTTAGTGACTGTGTGCCCGATACTAAAACTTGATTCTCAAGGCTAATTTTTTTCAAAAAATAACTGGATAGATTTTCCTTCCCTTTATGATTTGGTTTGAGAATTTTTGTGACATCATTTTCCACCAAGGTAAGGTCTGCATTATTCTTTAATTCTCTTTTAAGAATAAAAGAGCCACCATCACTTTCTTCGATTGTGACCTCAAGAGAAGAATAGCCTTTGGCTTCAGCAATGGATTTTGGCGCTTTCTCTGCACCCAATATGAATTGAATACACTGACAAATGTATGATTTACCAGTATCAGATGCACCAGAAATTACATTCAACCCTTTTTCAAGTGTTACTATAGCGGGCTTTTTTTCATCGCCCTTTACTTCAATTTTTGTAATTATCATGTTTCATCCATTAAACTTTGGAAATGATTGTTCCAATAAATATTTATAATTACTCTTTAGCCAGCTTAATCTAACCCAGGACTTTCTGTAGTATTCTGATTTCAAGCAACTCACGAAATGAAGCGTTTGCTGATTAGCTGAGTAGTAATATCCAGACTCTTCAATATGCGTGCTAATCAAACCTCTTTTGGAAAAAAATGATAATGACTCTGGAAGAAATTCTCGTCGATGACCGATTTCCGCAATATGATTGGGCAATGCAGGATGTAGGTTTTCTGGGCCTTCAAAATCCTGTGAGTACAGCAAAGCGTAATCCAGCAGTACAAGGTCATCTAAACTAAACCGCTTTTCTAAAGCAGTTAAAATCAATGAACTTCGTGTACCTAATTCAAGCGGTCCATTAAATATAGCGTGCGTTGTAGAAGTCATTATTTAACCCACTTAACCTTTTTTTCATTAACAAGATGATGGCAGAGTCCTTTCTTATCTTGAACCTTAATATAGTGGTGCAATGGATGAGAAGAATAGTTTGTTCCAGCCGCCTGAGCAGACACTTTTAAATATCTCGCATATCCATCTTTATGGTCACTCATAGCCACTGGTGATATGGTTTCATAACATTCATCCAATAACTCTGTGTAGGAATCACTAGGCAACCAGTCCCTTGAAAATTTTTCTAAGCCATCTGCCGAATAATAATTCCTTCTTGCACTATGATATTCCTGTTCATATTCATGAAATGCAGTGAGATTAACATCGTTAATATCTTTCTTCTCTGCATCACTAAATGCCAATAGCAGTTCAGATGTGTATGTTAACTCTGAGGCTTCCGGTGTTAGAGGAGGACTAACTGGCTTAGGTCGTTTACGTGTTGAAGCACCAAACCTAACCGCGTGATAAGGAGTTTTCTCATGTAATTCAATAATATCTAAGGGTGGAATATGATCAAATATTTTAAAATCTATTGAGTTATCTATATAGGACAAGAGATTTGCATCTAATTCGATTTTATGTTTTTTCGTTATTCTTGTTCTGCACTGCTTATTCCACCGTTCAATCAATTCACCTTTGAGCTTTTCAGTATCCATTAAATGACTAAGAAGCTGAGTTGAAATACCTTTTGGTGTGACAAAATAATATTTATTTGGGACGGGATACTCACCTTTATACGAGTAATAGATTAATTTCCCAACCTCTCTAATAGCTTCGTCGAGGGTTAATGGCTTCGTATAGTATTTGCACTGAAAATTCTCCCAATTCCCATTTGGGGAATAGGCAATAACATCTCTGCCCATATCTCCGCCGCCGCCGCACCCAGCAACTTTTTGATAGTGATTCTTCCAATAATAATGAACCAATTCACGCGTTATGTCTTCCCAAGTGTCTTGATCTAATGTTTCCAATCGCTTTAATTTAGGTATTGGTGCTCCCTGCGAAACATCCAAGGCGGTATGAATATCGTTAGCCATGACTGGTAACTTAATATCTATTTCATTTATCAATTCTTACCTCCTTATATGAATGACGGGGTCAGGTCTTGTTTGGCGCATTTTCATTATCAACAATTCTTCTTTCTATCTTTTCAGGGTCTTGGCGGTTATCGAATACGGCGTGAACGATAATTGTCTCCTTTTCAATGGTGTAGAATACAGAGAAAGGGAATCTGCGAATGGATGCTCGCCTAAAATCGGCATAAATATGTTCATGCATTTCAGGATATGCCTGCACGTTCATTAAAGTAGCTTCAATGCAGGTTAGAAAGTCACTTCCAAGACCTCTGCGCTGTTTTTCATACCATGCAAATGCACATTCAACATCTGACCTTGCTTTGCCTGTATAGCAAAGTCTCATTTATATGTTGTTCTTAACGATTCATGAACAGCATCAAGGCTGTGTAGCGGTTGATTGCCCTGTTGATATTCTACATATCTTTTATCCAATTCAGTCCTTTGCCATTCGTGTAATGGAATCTGATCGTTGGATAGTGCAATGGAATCCCATATTTCTTCTACAAGTAGTAGTTTTTCGGACATGGCAAGTTGATCAACTTCATGTTTTATTTCATTTGCTCTCATCATGACTCCTATAACCTCTTTACTGTAAAGTTCCAGCAGCTTGAGCCACACGATTGACTGCATCTTCCAATGTATCTTGTGAGACGGCATAAGAAAAGCGGATTTGCCCTGGTGAGCCAAAGGCTGTGCCGGGCACAAGGGCGACACCTGCGGCTTCAAGCAACCATTCGCATACCACCACATCATCGGTGAGGGTGTTGCCTTGGGGCGTGGTCTTACCCAACCAATCGGTGATGGTGGGAAATACATAAAATGCGCCATCAGGCGTGATGCAATCCATACCATCAATCGCGTTTAGGGCTTTGACCAACCATGTACGGCGGTTTTCATAGGTGCGCACCATTTCATCCAACTCATCGGTTGGCCCTTGAAGCGCTGCTAGCGCTGCTTTTTGCGAAATGGATGATGGGTTGGACGTGGACTGCCCTTGAATCTTGCTCATGGCCTTGATTAAATCCACAGGAGCAGCGCAGAAACCAATACGCCAGCCTGTCATGCAATAAGCTTTGGAAACGCCGTTGAGCGTGACGGTGCGATCCATTAAATCAGGGTTCACTTGGGCGAATGTGGCAAACTGCTTGCCATCAAACATGATTTTTTCATACATATCATCCGTCGCCACCACGATATTCGGATGCTTGCGCACCACTTCACCCAAAGCTTTGAGGTCATCAGCGGAATACGCCATACCTGTAGGGTTGGATGGTGAATTGATAAAGAGTAACTTGGTTTTTGGCGTAATCGCGGCTTCAAGTTGTGCCGCAGTCAATTTAAAATCGGCATCGGCAAGACATGGTACAATCACAGGTTCACCCTCTGCCAACAATACCATATCAGGATAACTCACCCAATACGGCGCGGGGATAATCACTTCATCAGCTTCATTGATGAGTGCCATCAGTAGATTATAGATGCACTGCTTGCCACCTGTGCTTACCAAGATATTTTCAGGCTTATAATCCAAGCCATTATCACGCTTGAACTTGGCTGCGACCTCGGCTCTAAGCTCTGGAATGCCGGGTACAGCAGTGTAGCGGGTAAAACCATCTTCAATGGCTTTGATGCCAGCCTCACGCGCGGCCTTGGGAGTCTCAAAATCAGGCTCGCCAACGGAAAGGCTGATGATATTTTTACCCGAAGCACGAAGTTCAGCAGCTTTGGCTGTGATAGCGAGTGTTGCAGATGGTTTAACTTTGGAAAGGCGATTGGAAAGTGAAATGTTAAATGGAATAGTCATGCTGGCAGTATGTCATAAATTGGCTTATCAGGCAAAAATAAGCCACTATACGTAGTGGGTATTCAAGCATGGTCTTATTGTGCTGAAATATACGTGCTTTAAAATTGAGGAACGGGGGCGGTGCATGATAAGAGGGGTGGTTTTCTGGTTTTTGCGCGGGCTTTTGCGGTTATTATATCGTGTTGAGCTTAAAGGTATGGAGCATTTGCGTGATGTGGGTGAGCGTGCTCTGATTGTTGCCAATCACACGTCATTTTTGGATGCGATTTTGTTGTCTGTCTTCTTACCGGAAGATATTGGTTATGCTGTGCATAGCAGTTATTATCATAAGTGGTGGATGCGTCCTTTAAAGCGTTGGTCACGACTTTTTGCTGTTGATCATGGCGATCCGATGGCAATGAAAAGCCTGATTAAACATGTCAAAGAAGGTCATAAAGTTGTCATTTTTCCTG
>JALUXZ010000012.1 GCA_027018935.1 Mariprofundaceae bacterium | reverse complement strand
CATATTCAAATCAGCAAAGTCTTGCTCTGCCAACGCTGACACAGGCACATCGGCTACAATACGTTCCTCATCTTGCAACAAATTCTCAGCCACTATCATCTCGAAATTATCAGCCATAGCTTCAGCAACCAACATTCTGGCAATACGCGCTGGATTATTTTCAGGGCTGGTAAATGTGATGATTTTTCTGTGCTGCATACATGCTTTAAACAGCGGATAAAGCCCGTGTTCCTTGCTTGGGTTGTCCGCCCATTCACCTGCATCTTTGGTATGCACCGAGCAAACATAAGCATCTTGCCAACTCACCCCCACACGCGCACAAGCCAGTTGCAGCGCAGACACATTGGGGCGAATATCAAGCTTGGATAAACCGACTTTCTTTTTCAAATAGACCGCAATGCCATGACATAGTGGGTCGCCCGTAGCTAAAACCACCACAGCTTGTTGTTTTGCCAAAGCCTGCTCAATGCGTATAGGTACATCTTTAAGATGACCTGTTAAATCAAAGGTTTCCGCACCTGATTGAAGTTCCGTAGCAAACAATTCAAGTACACGTCTGCCACCAATCACCACATCCGCTTGGTTCAGCAACGCCAAAGCATCGGGTGCAAGCCCTGCAATGCCATTATCCAATACGCCTAACACCACAGCTTTATATTCTATCATATGTCACCTTTTTTGCGATTTGTGTTGCTCTGCAATGTTCTGAACCGCATCGGTCAGGCAAGCAAAACTGATATGCTCTTGTTCTAAACGTAGTTGCTCTGCCAATATATTGTTTCGCAACGTATCATAAACATCAGCTTCATTCTTGTTTAAATATTGCAAGTCTTTGCTTTCTTGCTTGGGCTCATGCCCCCAAGATATGCGATGCTCCAATAATGTTGCTTCATCCATCAAAAATGATTTTACCTGAGAGGATTGCGCCCGCAATTGATTTAGAATTGCAAATCCATGTGTATCCAAATCCCCCCAATAATAGATGTTATGATGTGTCAACCATCGAGCCTGCCTTAAAGCCTCAAAGCCATAACCTGAACCAAAGATTAAGATACTTTGCGGCACTTGAGGAAAAGACAAATAATTAATTTCATTTTCCACGATAAAAATATGCCGAATGCGCGAACATATCATATCATCCAAATGCGCAAAGCCTTTGGC
Source organism: Mariprofundaceae bacterium (assembly GCA_027018935.1). Taxonomy (GTDB): domain Bacteria; phylum Pseudomonadota; class Zetaproteobacteria; order Mariprofundales; family Mariprofundaceae. Next base: position 3,418 of record JALUXZ010000012.1, on the reverse strand, counting down.
AGTCATCGACACATCCTGATTATCTGAACTCATCAGCCAGCTCAAATCATCATCCAAAGGACGCACGCGAAGCATGATAGGTTTATCCAAAAAACCATAGCGACGCGCAAAACCTGCCACCCCAACATAATCATCATCGATGGCATACACAGGCAGCAATATATCAAACAACTCTGCCAATACTCGCTTGTGTTGCTCTATAAATTTACTGTCCACACCTGCAATATCCACCTGACGCAAATAAATACGTGGATTTGGGTGCATTTGCATCCATATGCATATATCAAGCAAACGAGGCCATTTTTCAGCCAATTGCAAAGCTTTCAAAGGGTGCTTAAGCAACCATGACTGTAATAAAGCGACTTGTTTGCCAGTTGCTTTAAACAAATGCTCAAACTGCTTTAATAATTGCACCTTTCCAATCAAACGCACTGCTTGTTGCGGATTTTCCAGCCACACAGCACAAGGCAAATGCTGCTGCCCTAAAACACGATGATTGATTTCAACCCATTGCAATTCCACATCATTTTTTGCCGCGTAGGTGCGCATCTCTTTCACCCAGTCCTGCATGATTGGAAACTCATCCAACATCACTTTAGACGTAGGTTGTTTTAATCGAATTGCCAGAGGAAACAACCCATCATCTATCACTGCAGCTCGGCATATATCACCACGCAACCAAACCCGTTCTAGCTGCTTTTTTATGTCGGCAGTACGAACCCATTTCACCGAATATGACCTTCTTTATCCGCTTGATCACGCTGTTTTTTCTCTTCTCGATACGTCTCAATAGTTAGGTTTCTCAATTTAGAATTAACACCACCATCATTGCTCACATAACCCACGTGTTGCACATGCGGTTCAATGATGTGGATTTTTTGCAACGGCGTAACAATCAACAGCTGCAAATTCAACTGCTTAAACAAGCGCAAACCATATTCCGCAGACTCATCCGAGCCACGACCAAAAGCTTCATCAATCACCACAAAACGGAATGAACGCGAGCGCACAGCATTCCACTCCAAGCCGAATTGGTATGCTAAACTTGCCGCAAGGATGGTGTAGGCAAGCTTCTCTTTTTGCCCACCTGATTTACCGCCTGAATCGGCATAATGTTCATATTCTTCATCATCTTCACGCCAGCGTTCAGAGGCGGCAAAGCGGAACCAATTTCGCACATCGGTAACTTTACGCAGCCAACGTGCATCGGCATCACTTTCACCTTCTCTGCCACGAAAACGTTCAATAATCTTTTGCACCTGCAAAAATTTATCTTCTGAATACTGTTCGTTTTCCGAACCTGTCACACTGCCTTCGGTGCAAGCCTTCATATCTTGTTGAAAACCTTGAATTTCCGCATCCACAGCAGCTTGAGCCAATAAAGTAATATAACGGCCTTCAACATAATCAATTTGTACCAATGATTCATTGATGCGCTCAATACGCTCTTTGATAGTTTCACGTTCGCGCAATAGCTGGCTTTGAAAATTGGCAATTTCCCGAATGGTATTTTCATTCAATAAGCTTTTAAAACGTGCCTCAAAACGCGGCAAATCATCGGCATTAAGCCCATCTAGCAAGGCTTTATATTCATGTGCCGCACGCACATTCACATCCATCTCTTGGGTCAGTAGGGGGTAAGCCTGATGAAAGTCCGTCATGCCTTTAATCACTTTATCTCGCAAACGCGATAATTTTCCATCCACACTTTGAATCTGTTTGCTTAATGTGCTGCGCAATGCTTGCTCATGGCTGCCGCATGATTCCACAGTATGTGCAACATCACCCAACACATCTTTAACGAGTGCATCTAGGCTACTTGCATAGGCATTGATAAGTTCACCTTGCTCTTTCAAGAAGGCTTGCAAAGCTTGATAGTTTGCTTCCGCATCTTCTCTTTTTTGTTCGGTTTTTGAATATTCATCACGGCGTTTTAACAAGGCTTGTTCATCTTTCTCTAAAATCTTCAATACTTTTTCACGCTGCTCTGCCAACAAACGCAATTGATCCGATGCCGCCTCTAGCTTCTCTTTTTCTGTCGTTAGCTGCGTTACTTCAGCTGCCAATGGTCGCCAGTTAATATCCTGAAAATCCATGTAAGCTTCAAGTTTATTTAATAGTGATAAACGTGATTGCTTCACTTTCAGGCTTTTCTGTAGTGCGCTAATTTCTTGCCCCAAGTTTGCCAGTGCTTGCTGTGCTTGTTTGGCCTCAGCTTCCAATGCGGCGATTTTTTCTGCATTGCTCCAGCCCAGCACAAAGCGACGTTTATCATGAAGATGATGCCGATCATCTTTTTCATGCCGACCACCCTTGGCTTTGATTTGCCCTGTCAGACTAATCGCACGACTTTCTCGGCGAAACGTTGTCATATCAGTACAACAGGCATAATCAAAACGCCTTGCCAATTCTTGTTGCAACCATGCATAAAATTCAGAGTCTGGCTTTACCTCCAATTTATGAGCCAGTGATGTGTCATATTGAGGCTCAACTGTATTATGCTCGCTTTCACGGACTCGAAAGAATACCAAGCGTCCTTTTAAATGATTTTCATTCACCCATTCCACAACCTGCGCATAATGTTTATCCGCAACCAACATGGATAATGCGAAACTATGTAATAAACGCTCTGCTGCACCTTGCCAATCACGTTCTTGCTGACGCACCTGAATCAATTCACCCGCAAAAGGCATGAGTTTTTCATTGATGCCCAGATCACTACATAAACGCTTGCGAATACTAATTTGTTGTTCAGGAATATTACTTTTACGTTGTTTTAAGCTCTTAATCTCACGCTGTTGAGCCTCACACTCGCGTTTGCCAGCCGCCAAATCTGCACCCAACTCATTCATGCTATTTTGCGTTTGTACCTCTTCATCGAGTAATTTTTGCTGCATGACAAGGCAGTCCTGTCTGTGCTGCAAAAAAACATCCACATCTTTAACCGCAGGCAATGCAAGTTGATTAATCAAATCATCGTAATACTTGGCTCGTTGCAAACAACGTGACTTTTCGGTTTCTTTTTCGGCTATTTTCTGTTCCAGATAAGCAATGCGATCACCACCTTGATCAGCAATTGCCCGCTCCAACTCACGCTCTTCTAATTTAGCTTGTTCAACCTTATCGCTAAGTTGCACAATGCGCTGCTGCAAGCGTTCAAGCTCGGCATCAAGCTTTAACATGCGCTGCATAAGCAGGCTGGATTTTAAATTTGAGAAATAAGCCTGCAAAGCATTGCGACAACCATCCAACTCTTTTTTCTCATCTTCCAACGTCGCATGCTGCTGGCAATCTTGCACCAAAGGCTGCAACAAACTCACCTGTTTTTTTGCCGTAAGAACAGCTTTATGCGCTCGATCCAAATCATCGAAATGCGCAATTAAAGCATCAATGCGAGGCTGCACATCAAAGGGCTCCA
>JALUXZ010000011.1 GCA_027018935.1 Mariprofundaceae bacterium | reverse complement strand
TTCGATATCAATCATATATCAATGGTATCAATGGGGTCAGACTCGATTGATTTGATTGCTTTTATAGCGTTAATCACCAGAAGTTCACTCCAAAAAACTCTCCCCTGCCCTAGATAAATACCCAAGTATAATCCTTGTTGCATGAATGCGAACCTAGGTCAGATAATACAAAACGCGATGAAAAAGCTTCTATGTGATGGAGCATTTCAATAAGTGTATCAGCAAGCGTAAAGGCCTTGTTAAGAATAGCCGCTTGAATCTCTGGATCATCAGGATATTCATGTGAAAAAGCATTACGCATTTCCCGCAAGACTAGCCAGTCAGCAGCCGAATCAATAGCATTAATTTTTTCCAGCCGATTCAATTTATCAATAAACGCATCCAGATCACCCTGCTCTTTGGTCAATTCCAACACGATAGGAAATAATTTCATACCCATAATATCCTGAAGTTTGGAAAAGCGAGTGGAAAATTGATCGAGAATCGCAATTTCAACATCACCCAAGCCTTCCAGTGATTCACCTGAAAATGGAACATGCTTCTGTATCTCAGTCATCGCCCAACGCAAGCGATTTGCATGCCTGTGGCAAACCTTTAGCGTTTCAATATATACCACATCACTCATAACAGCTTCACTCCTGTCTCTTTGGCAATTCGATAAACAGGTAGATCATGATTAGTCTGAGTGCGATGCAATACTAGGTCAATTCTCTGTTCACCCAACACGCGATGCATCTCAACCAAAAAATTCAACCTAGCATCAACCAGCTTTGCAGGCTCCTGAATCTCAGGCTCAATGTACAAATCTATATCTCCACCTTTTTTATCATCATCCACACGCGAGCCAAAGAGCCATACATGCGAATGCGCGCCAAAAAACAACATTGCTTTTTGTTGAATAAGCGATGCCTGAATATCTGCTAGACGCATAATTCGCTCGCGCACTGTTCCCATTTATCAATGCAGCCACGCATCAATGGGGTCAGGGCTTGATTGGCGGATTTACTCACTATTGAGGGAGATAGCATATCGCCTAAGCCTCCTGAACCGCTAAAACCACTTGCTCTTCCAGCTCCTCAACTTCTCTTTTTAGAGATGCATAGTCTTTTTCTAGCAAACGGAAAAAACGAACTGTCACCCGTGCTTTTTCTTCAACTCCTTTTGGAGTCAGCAAATAGCTATACGCCATCTTATTATCACTTCTGCGGAAATTATTCACCTTTACCAAACCTCTAGCGATAAATGCTTTCAGGCAATAATTGGTTTTACCGAGGCTCAAGCCTAATTCAGAAGCAAGCGCACGCTGGCTAATTTCAGGCTTCTCACTGATTATCTTAAACAATCTATAATCTATTTTTGATGATTTATCATGCGACATGCGGCATATGTTCACATATTGAACGGATATGGCAAGCATAAAACTTCAAAGTAAAACTCACTATCAACTATGATAATCTTGGTACACCCCAGCAACCCCCTCTGGCAAAGAGATTGTTGCCTGCCAGCCTGCATGCTTTAATTGACTCACATCCATTAATTTTCTTGGTGTTCCATCTGGCTTGGAATCATCCCACACACAATCACCATCAAAGCCAACAATCCCCTGCACCAATTCAGCCAATGCTTTAATCGTAAGATCCGAACCTGAACCTACATTAAATAAACGCGATGTATTTTTCTTATCCACATCTGCTTGTATCAAAAACAAACACGCCTTCGCCATATCATTAACATGCAAGAATTCACGGTATGGGCTGCCAGAACCCCATAGCACTACTTTCGGCAACTCATCATTATCCAAGTTTAAATTCGCACGAATATCATCTGGAATTTTCCCATGTTTTTTTTCATCTACTTCTATCGCAGCCTTATCACCCTGCATCGCTAACTTCGCCAAATGAAATTTGCGAATTAATGCAGGTAATACATGTGAATTTTGCAAATCAAAGTTATCATTGGGCCCATAAAGGTTGGTAGGCATCGCGGATATAGCATCAAACCCATATTGTTTATAATATGCCTGACACATTTTTATCCCTGCAATCTTGGCAATGGCATACCATTCATTGGTCGACTCTAACTCACCTGTTAACAAACATGATTCTGGCATGGGTTGTGGTGCAAATTTAGGGTAAATGCATGATGAGCCTAGAAACAATAAACGTTGCACACCATTTCTATACGCCGCATCAATCGTATTGGTCTGAATCTGAATATTCTCACGAATAAAATCAGCAGGGTATGTATCATTGGCATAAATGCCGCCAACCTTTGCCGCTGCTAAAAACACATAATCAGGCTTTTCTTCTGCAAAGAAGGCATCAACTGCAGCTTGATTGCGTAAATCTAACTCTGATGACGTTCTTACAAGAAGGTTTTTATAACCCTTTAATTCCAACTGCCGAATAATCGCAGAGCCAACCAGCCCTCGATGACCTGCAACATACACTTTTGCTTCTTTATTCATATTTAAGAACCATAGCCTTTACATAAAAATAAGAATACATTCATATTATAACGCCTCACGAGTTAGAATCGATACAAACTCTCGGAAATCACACAGTCTCTCATTCAAAATAGACTTTAATATATCCAAATTTAAATCTTGATACTGGTGCACCGCAATATTTCGGAAACCAACCATAGCTTGTAGATGCTCTGATAACTGTTTTGATAACAAGGCTTCTTTTTCGAGCATTGAGAAAGCATCTCTACTTTGCTGTGGAATGCCAAGCCGACGTATACGCACGATATGCATAGCTGCATCAATCGATGATTCGCATGCTCGCTGTAAATTTAAAATGATTGCATCCTGTTTCGTGAAATTACTCTCCAGCACCTCTTTATCATCATATTCTTCATCAATACGCAATAAACACCGTTCAATAATAGCAGCCTTATTAAGCAATACATCATCCATAAATCACCCCTTGCTGCTGAATAGAAGCAAGAATTCCTGCCCGCTCTTCATTCAATCTTGCATAATCAGAAAATACAAAATCCTCAAATATTTCGCAGGCTACAGTATCCCTACACATTAAGCGCTTACCTTGAGAAACAACCTGCATTTGCATCACAGTTGAAGCGTTGTTTAAATCAATTAAATCGACATCCTTTCCCGCTATAACAGCGAGTTCCTGTGCCAGCTTCCATAGTTGAAGCTTATCTACAGCTTGCTTATGAAACACCGCCAAATCAATATCACTATTAGGGTGCATATCATGCCTTACTGCTGACCCAAAAAGGTATACTGCTTGAATATTCGGAAACGTCTCTGAAAGAACATTTACAAGCTTATCCAAAACAGCCATCGAAATCATTCAACAGCCACTGGAATATCATGCCCATGCTCTTTCAATAATGCATGGCGCTGTGCCACTTTCAAGTCTTCTGCCACCATTTCTTCACACATTTCCTGCACAGTAATTTCTGGTGTCCAACCCAATTTATCTTTGGCTTTACTTGGGTCTCCCAATAATGTTTCTACCTCTGCTGGTCTAAAATAGCGTGAATCAATCTGTACAATCACATCACCCACGGACAATGCAGGTGCTTTATTGCCCTCAATGGACACAACAATACCTTTTTCTTCTAAACCTTTGCCTTCAAAACGTATACCAATGCCCAACTCTGCTGCTGACCATTCAATAAACTGACGCACCGAATACTGAACACCTGTCGCAATCACAAAATCCTCTGGATCATCCTGCTGCAACATCATCCATTGCATACGCACATAATCCTTAGCATGCCCCCAATCGCGTAAGGCATCCATATTTCCCATGTACAAACAAGCTTCTAAACCTTGCGCTATATTCGCTAAGCCACGGGTGATTTTACGTGTTACAAATGTTTCACCTCGACGCGGTGATTCATGGTTAAACAAAATACCATTACAAGCATACATGCCATACGATTCACGGTAATTCACCACTATCCAATAGGCATACATCTTGGCAACGGCATAAGGTGAGCGCGGGTAAAAAGGCGTGGTTTCTTTTTGTGGGATTTCTTGCACTTCACCAAACAACTCTGATGTGGATGCTTGATAAAACTTCACCTTCTTTTCCATGCCCAACAAACGAATCGCTTCAAGCAACCGTAAAGTCCCCAATGCATCGACATCTGCTGTATATTCAGGTGATTCAAAGCTTACCGCCACATGCGATTGCGCACCCAAATTATAGACTTCATCAGGCTGCACCTCTTGAATAATCCGCGTTAAATTCGAGGAATCACTCAAGTCACCATAGTGCAATACAAAGTTTTTATGCTCAACATGTGGATCTTGATAAATATGATCCACTCTTTGCGTATTTAGCGATGACGCACGACGTTTAATACCGTGCACTTCATAACCTTTTTTTAGTAAAAACTCGGCCAAATATGAACCATCTTGCCCCGTTACACCTGTAATTAACGCTACTTTTCTATTCGACTGCATATATATCCTCATATCTCATAATAACTTCGGTACCAATCAACAAATTGTTTCACACCGCTCTTCAATGGCATATCGGGCTTAAAGCCGACATCATCCATAAGAGCTTGTACATCAGCACTGGTCGCCACAACATCGCCCGCCTGCATTGGCATAAAGT
>JALUXZ010000010.1 GCA_027018935.1 Mariprofundaceae bacterium | reverse complement strand
GTGTTCGATTTATCCTCTGCTTCGGCAAAAGAGATGCTGGAAGATTTATCGACATCGGATGAATTGTTACGTGAAATTGAAGAAATTGGTGATTTATTAGAATCTGAAGATGATGCGCCAGTCATTCGTTTGGTGAATACATTGCTATCACAAGCACTCAAAGACAGAGCCAGTGATATTCATATTGAACCTTTTGAATCGGAGGTTTTGGTTCGTTTTCGTATTGATGGTATATTGCATAGCATTATTCAACCGCCTAAAAGCGTACAAGCCGCCATGATTTCTCGCATTAAAGTGATGGCGGGTTTGGATATTGCAGAAAAACGACATCCTCAAGATGGGCGTGTTCGCATTCGTATTGCTGGTCGTGATGTGGATATTCGTGTATCTATTTTGCCAACAGCATTTGGTGAACGTGTCGTGATGCGCCTGCTTGATCGCAGTGCAAAAGCGCTAACATTGCAAGAGCTTGGTATGAGTGATCAACAATTCTCAATCATGCAAGGCGTGGTAAAAATGCCTCATGGCATTGTACTGGTTACAGGACCTACAGGCTCAGGAAAAAGCACCACCTTATATGCTGCATTGATGGAAATCGATCGCAGCAACCGAAATGTTATGACCATTGAAGATCCAATTGAATATCAAGTCGAAGGCGTGGCTCAAATGCAAGTGCAGCCCAAAATTGGTTTGAATTTCGCATCAGGTTTGCGCTCAATTTTAAGGCAAGATCCTGATATTGTGATGATTGGAGAAATTCGTGATTTAGAAACTGCAGAAATCGCCATACAAGCCTCATTAACGGGGCATTTGGTCTTTGCAACTTTACACACCAATGATGCCCTTTCCGCCATTGTGCGGCTACAAGATATGGGGATTGAGCCTTATTTGGTGGCATCTTCATTGATGATGGTGCAAGCACAACGCTTGGTTCGCCGTTTATGCCCACATTGTAAACAAGCTAGAGTAGCACAAGATGATGATTGGCGTGTATTGGAAGTTTCAGGCATCTACCAACAAAAGGAAATATTTGAAGCCATAGGCTGTGATGCCTGCATGAACACTGGCTTTATGGGTCGTGTTGCCATTTATGAAATACTGCAAGTCTCTGAAACACTACGCCATGCCATTCACGATGGAAAAGGGCTTCCCTCATTGCGGCGTTTAGCAAAAAAAGAGAATGTCCTCAGCCTACGCCAAGATGGAGCTAGGCATGTCGCTGCAGGGTTAACCACAATTGAAGAAGTGCTGCGCGTATCCACTGAAGGCACATTGATCGTATGAGTGTGTTTGCCTGGCAAGCCATTGATGCATCAGGGCGTAGACAAAAAGGTGAAATCGAAAGTGATTCTGAACGCTCGGCTCGAAAACAGTTAAAACAGCAAGGCTTAATTGTTCGTAAATTGATATGGATTGAAAAAGATAAGCCGCAAAGCGAAGGTGTGCATAAGCAGCATTTGAATGCCATGGAAACCACCTTATTACTCCAGCAATTATCAACATTAACATCAGCAGGCATGCCCATCAGTGATGCTCTATCCGCAATAGCTGAGGGTATGGAAGCCAAACGTGCAAAGCGTGCGATATTATTCTTGCGTCAACAAGTGTTGGAAGGCATAAGTTTAGCTGATGCCTTGCGCGCAATCGGCATGGATCAGTTGGTTTGCAATATGGTTGCAGCAGGTGAAGAAACGGGTGCTTTAGAAGCGGTTGCATCACGATTATCAGACTTGCTAGAGAAAAGGCAGCAAATGAGCCAAGAGCTTTTATCTGCTATTTTATATCCCATGATTATTTTATGCTTTGGTTTGTTGGTCATGCTTGTCTTACTCACATGGGTTGTACCCCAAATTGTTGCAGTTTTTGAGCGAACAGGTGGCGCATTGCCAGCTTTAACACAATGGATGATTATTATCTCCAGCATTTTGCGTGAATATGGCTTGTTACTGTTGCTTCTATTCGCTGTTATAGGCATTGGGATTAGCTTTAGTATGCGTATGGAATCTGTACGCAACAAACGTGATATTTGGCTGTTACGCCTACCTGTTATTTCAGGCTTATTAAGCAAAATTGAAATAGCCCGTTTTTCGAGAACATTAGGCATGTTGTTAAGCGGTGGGGTTCCCTCTTTAGCCGCCATGTATATTGCAAATCAAAGTTTTATACTATTGCCCTTCCAACGCATAGGCAATCAAGCACGCGAATTATTACGCGAAGGCGCGAACCTATCCGATGCTTTTCGGCAAAAAGAAGTGCCACACTTGGTCATACAATTGATTGCAGTAGGTGAGAAAAGTGGCAGCCTTGATCAAATGTTATTGCGCATTGCCAATCAATATGAACAAGAAATATCAAGAAACTTAAAGCGCATGCTTACCATCGTTGAGCCTGCTTTGATGCTGGTTATGGCTGTGATGGTGGGCATGATGGCAATCGCTATTTTGCTACCCATTGTTGAAATGAATTCACTGGTGCGATAATGCGATACAGCTATATTTTATTGTTTTTTTATTTGCTATTGCCTGATATAGCCATAGCAAGCCAGCCCTCTCATCAGCCAGCAGAGCAATCTGCCAAGCAAGTTTATCAGCATGCATTGCATTTGGCTGCACAAGGCAAGCCCTCACAAGCTATTCTTGCATTGCAAGTCGCCCATACCTTGCTGCCATCAAGCAATATATGGCAAGAGCGCATGCTTGCCGCATCGGAGCTGCTAAACCTAAAAGAAAAGCAAGGTGGCAACTTGCCTCCTATAGCCAAGCAGAATAGCTATCTAAACTTGGCTCAGTCCTATTTGCAGACCCACCCATTCACCATAAAAAATGATGCGCGGTTGGTTGGTGTACTGGCAGCACTTTGCCCTGGTGCAGGTCATGCTTGGCAAGGGCGATGGCAAGATGCAGGTGTTGCAGCGCTGTTTGTATTCCCATTATTGATACTCACATTATGGGCTGCAAAACGACGGATGGGACCAGTCACAGTATTTTTTGCTTTCATCACCTTATGGTTATGGTCAGGCACTATTTTTTCGGCTATTTCCTTAGCAGAGCGTGGTCATCTTGAATCATATATAGTCTGGTGGCAGCAATTATGGCAAGCATCTGGATTACCTGGTCAACCGTGGTAACACAGTCTATTCGCATCTATGCATTATTGGCTTTATTAAGCTTCATGGCATCTGGCATCTGGCGAAGTATGCACATTCCTGTCTCGGCTCCACAATCCTTGATGATTCACTTTTATCAACATGCCTTAGGACATTTGGATGGACGTAGCTGCCCTTCATACCCTGTGTGTTCGCTTTATGCACGCCAAGCTTTGCAAAAGCACGGCTGGCTGCTGGGCTCATGGTTGACCATTGATCGTTTGATTCATGAACATGATGATTTAAAAGATGGAAATAAAAAGGCAGAACATATCATCGTGTTTGAAGGCCAATTCAGATTATACGATCCTCTGGCACGCAATGATTTTTGGTTGAATAAAAAATAGAGCTAACATACAGGTATATTTATGCACGCACATTACTTACAACACGTTGCTTTTGAAGGTTTAGGCAGTATTGAGGCATCATTAAACAAACGTGGTTATCAGCTCACATCAACTCGCTTATTTGAACATGAAAGTTTGCCAGAACTGGATGATATTGATTTGCTTATCATCATGGGTGGCCCAATGAGCGTGCATGATGAACATGAATTCCCATGGCTTGCTGATGAAAAAATATTTATTCGTCATGCTATTGCTCAAAACATCCCTACACTCGGTGTATGTCTTGGTGCACAATTGATTGCCGACTGTATGGGCGCGAATATCTATCAAGGCAAAGAAAAAGAAATTGGCTGGTTTCCCATTCAAGGCGTTGCCAATGATATACAGCAATCTTTTGTTTTTCCTGCATCCATGGAAGTGTTTCACTGGCATGGAGAAACCTTTGATTTGCCAGAACATGCCATTCACCTTGCACAAAGCAAAGTGTGCAAACATCAGGCATTTCAGCTTGGCAAATCTGTTATCGGTCTACAATGCCATTTAGAAACCACACCCGAATCTGCGCAAGCGATTATACAACACTGTGGCGATGAACTGATTGATGCGCCATATATTCAACATGCAGAGAAGATACTTGCAGCCAGCCCCGAGCAATATCAACGTATTCACCACTTGATGGATGATATACTGGACTACATCACCCGTAATTAATTTTTTTGCCGCCTTGCTTGAAAAAATGATTTGATTTGTGCACTACACTGCGCTGCAAGCACACCACCTTGAATGTCCACTTGATGATTTAAGCGCTTATCGGATAAAAGTTGATACAAGGATTCCACCGCGCCAGTTTTTGGCTCAGAAGCGCCATACACCACACGACCAATTCGCGCATGAATGATTGCACCTGCACACATGGCACACGGTTCAAGCGTGACAAATAACTGTGCCCCCACAAGGCGATAATTATTTATTGCTTGGCAAGCTGCACGAATCACCTGCATTTCAGCATGCGCTGAGGCATCGGAGCTGGCAATCGATGCATTATGCGCAACAAATTGCTGCCCATCAGACAAAATCAAAACAGCGCCAACAGGCACTTCACCTTGCTCTGCCGCTAAATCAGCCTGTTGCAGTGCGATTTCCATATATTGTTCGTCTGATAATCCACACATAGATAAATTAGCCACAGATAAACACAGATAAACACAGATATAACGTCACAACAACA
>JALUXZ010000009.1 GCA_027018935.1 Mariprofundaceae bacterium | reverse complement strand
AAACCACGAACCAAACCTTGCTTATGCTGCCATATACGTTGAATCAAGTGGCTAGTCACACCAATATATAATGTACCTCTTTTTCGGCTTGCAAGTATATACACACAGGGTTGTTTAGTTCTGGTCATATTATGATGGATTCCCGCCTTCGCGGGAATGACATATGATGTACATGGTTAATCTGATAAACATGAGCGGTAACAACTCGTCATTCCCGCGAAGGCGGGAATCCATGATTTACAATACTTTATCACGCTTTAACCAGTCCAGCATAAAAGTTGCGACCTGCTGCGTGTCATTCAAATCAAGCTTGGGTATATTCACATGCAAATCTTGCATATCCGTAACCACAGCAAGCAGTTCAGATGGGTTACATCTCATATCCGCCGAGCGTGCTTCTCGCACCACTTCAATCTTGGCACAAGGCATAGACGCATAACCTTCCACCAATACCAAGTCGGCATGGGGGAAATACGCATCTGCCATCTCTTGCGGGTTTAATGGCTTTTGAATATCCGCCACCATCAATAGCTGCTCTGGGCCAACCAGAAGCGAGCCTTTTGCCCCTGCATGTTTATGCCGCCAACTATCTTTGCCTGGTGTATCCATCTCAGGTTGATGATGCGAGTGCTTTATGGTGCAAACAGCCAAACCCTCTGCTGAAAGGGTTGCAATCAGCTTTTCCATCAATGTTGTTTTGCCTGAATTGGAAAAGCCAACAATAGCTAGAACTGGAACACTCATGGATGCTGTGTCACCCAAGCATCACCATCAGGGGTGACTTCTTTTTTCCAAATGGGTACACGTTGTTTTAACATATCAATAACCCATTCACACGCTTCAAATGCAGGTTTTCTATGCTCAGCCCCCACCACAATCAACACAATCTGATCACCTGCATGTACCGTGGCAACTCGGTGAACGATTCGCACATCCATAATATCAAATGTTTTCAAAGCCTCATCTCGCAAAGCCTGCATCGCAGCTTCCGCCATACCTGCGTATTGCTCAAATTCAATCGAAAATACATCGCGCCCTTCGGAAAAGTCGCGCGCGCAACCCAAAAAGGTGACAATCCCGCCCATACGCTGCGAAGTTTTCCGAAGTGCAGTCACTTCTTCTTCCACAGAAAAATCTTGCTCCTGAATACGAACCGCATCCCTATTTCCCCCTCGCCCTTTTAAGGGAGAGGGTTGGGGTGAGGGTGTTGCCATGTCACTCATATTTACCCACCTGAAAACGGCGGCATCATCGCCACTTCATCGCCGTCTTGCACAATATAATCCATATCATAGGTTTGTTCTTGGTTTACCGCCACCAATAAAGGCTGCATATCCGCACATCCAATCTGCGCAATTAATTCAGACAGGCTTACACCTGCCTGAGCATCAACACTGCGTTTACCAAACTTATCTGCGACAGTACCGAAAAAGAGAATTTTAACCATGCTCTTTTAAATCTTCCTACCTTGCCGCATGTCTCTCATATAAGCATGAACATCCTGCTGTTTATCTGCCCAAACACCAAAGAAACCATCTTTTGCGCAGTCTTTCAATATTTCCGCTGATTCCTTTGCCTGCTTATTATTTTCAGCTTTTCTTTCTTTATCCATATCAATCCAGAAGCATTTGCCGCAACACATGCTTGAATGCTTCAATCTCCTTTGCTTTTAAACAACCCATGTGCTTTATCATTCGACTTTTATCAATCGTCCGTATTTGATCTACAGCAAGTGTACCTTTTTTATTCTGAAATTTTACAGGCACACGCCAAGGATAAGCGCGGATATTGGATGTAAGTGGCACAATTTGTACCGTGCGTAAGTTTTGGTTCATCTCATCAGGAGAAACAACAAAACAAGGTCTTATTTTACGGATTTCAGAACCTTGCGTAGGGTCAAGGTTCACCAAATAAACGCCATACTGTTTGATTACCATTCCCAGCTCTCGTCATCTTCCCATACATCATGAATCAAAAGCTTATCATCACCTGCTTCATGACAACGTTTCGCTGCTTCAGCCCAACCTTCACGCGGTTTTTTGTGCACAGGCTTGAGTATAATCACATTGTTTTCCACGCTTAATTCTAACGCATCATCCACTTGGCATTGATCGAGAACTTTTTTAGGAATACGAATACCCTTGGAATTACCAATTTTTACCACATTTAATTGCATAACACACCTCACATAATGTAATTACATTTGTAATTATGTTGCGCTGATGTGAAAAAGTCAAACGCGCTTAAAGTCTCCCGACTTACCACCCGCCTTTTCTTCAAGTTGAATGTTAGTCAAACACATGCCTTTATCCACAGCTTTGCACATATCATAGATGGTGAGAAGCGCTGCGCTAACGGCAGTTAAAGCTTCCATTTCCACGCCTGTTTTACCTTTGCATTTGACTGATACTTCAACTTTTAAGCCACAGGTCTCCCTCAATTCTGAAAAGGACACATCAATACCCGACAGCATCAAAGGATGGCACATGGGAATCAAATCAGGTGTTTTTTTCGCCCCCATCATCGCTGCGACATCGGCAATGGCGAGCACATCGCCTTTTTTGAGTTTACCTTGTTGGATATGCTGCAACGTGTTTTCTAGCATATGAATTTCACCGCTGGCAATGGCAATACGTGTGCTATTTTCTTTGTCCGACACATCCACCATGCGCCCGCGCCCTGCTTGATCGAAATGGGTTAACTCACTCATACTTATTACTCCTAACCACGGATAAACACCGATAAACGCGGATATAATCTCTGTTCATCTGCGTGCATCTGTGGCGAATGTTTTTGTGCTTGTTACGCTATTCATCAATTTTCCTTCACGCATACGCCAATGCTGCTGCGCCAAAACTTTCGCATCTTCTGCATCATGGCTGACCATCAACACAGGAATATCCAGTGTTTGTTGTAACGCTTTTAATGCCTGCCTCAAACGCAGGCGAATATCTGGGGCTTGGGCTGAAAAAGGTTCATCCAACAGCAATAATGACGGTTTGATATACAATGCCCTAGCCAATGATACCCGCTGCGCTTCACCCGTGGAAAGCATGGCTGGTTTTCGTTTAAGCAATGGGCTTACTTCTAAAGCTTCACGCACTTGGTTGAACCAGGCTGCATCACCATTCTTTACACCCAATGTGATATTGGCTTTTGCATCCAACCACGGCAAAAGCACGGCATCACTCCACACAAAACCAATGTTTCGTTGTTCGGTGGGTTTTACAAATCCAGCCGCACTATCCAGCCAAACATCGCCAGCTATCTGCAATTGACCTTGGCAATCTTCTAAACCTGCAAGACAACGCAACAAAGTGGTTTTGCCCGCGCCGTTCTCTCCTGAAATCACAACAATTTCCTTGGTAAATTCAGTTTGAACGTCTAAATCCAAACTACCCAGCGTGGTTGTGATGCGAATATGATTCATGAGCCCACCACCAAGGGTTTACGATTGATACTATACACCACGGACAACATGACGAATGATACAGCCAACAATATCAGAGCCAGTTGCGCAGCTTCTCGTTGCTGCTGCATTTCCACCAATTCAAACAGAGCAATACTTGCTACTTTGGTCTCTCCCGGAATTGAGCCACCCACCATCAGCACCACGCCAAATTCACCCATGGTATGCGCAAAGGAAAGTGCTGCGGCAACAAGCAAACCACCCTTGGATGCGGGCAAGATGATATGACGCAGCATTGGTTTGATACTCATACCTCGTGTTTTGCCAAGCTCTAACCACGATTTCGGAACAGCACGAAAGGCTTGCTGCATGGGCTGCACGGCAAAGGGCAGTGAATACAAAAGCGATGCCAACACCATGCCCGAAAATGAAAATGCCAGCGAACTATCAAACACATAAGCCCAAGCTGAACCCAGCCATGAATCAGGGGCAATCATCAAAAGCACATAATAACCAAGCACCGTAGGCGGCAACACCAAGGGTAAGGCTACAAACACTTCCAAAGCCGTGCGCCCCTTAAACGATTTGAATGCCAATACATACGCCAAAGGCAAAGCAACCACTAATAAAAGTAGCGTGGTGGTGAGTGCGAGTTGTAATGAAATAATCAGTGCATCTATCATGGTGCTAAACCATCAAAAAAGGCTTGCGATGATTTGCTTGGAAGCAATAGAAACATGGTGTACGGAATACGCGTTATGGCATCTTGCGCTGCTTGCACAGGCACAAAAGCTGCATCGACCAAACCTTGATTCACCATCATGGAAGCTTGCATGGCATTTTGCGCATACACAAGTTTAGGTTTGAGCTTTTTCCATAAACCAGCTTGCTCTAATACTTGCTTAGCAGCAGCACCAAAGGGTGCAGCTTGCGGATTGGCAATCGCAATTTTATAAATGTTATGCCGTGTAAGCTCTTGTAAATCTGTGGTGAAACGATTGCCAAGCTGAATACCCAAATAACCATAACCCAGAGCTTTATACGGCTTATCCAAACCTATATGTTGCGAGCCTGCGGCAATGAATATATCAAATGGTGCACCCTGTTTGATTTGATTGTATAGACGGCCTGTAGAGCCTGATACCAAACGCACAGCAACATCATGTTTGGCTTCAAATTGAGCGGCATAAACCTTTGCCTTTTTATAGAAACTTGATGCCACAGCAACCGTAATACTTTCCTGTGCATACAATGGATTGCCACATAGGCATATCAACACATAGAAGATTATAGCTTTGATAACCCTCACCCCAA
>JALUXZ010000008.1 GCA_027018935.1 Mariprofundaceae bacterium | reverse complement strand
TATGCGATTCAAAATTTTCAACCCCAAGGCGGCAAGCGCAAGTAATAGCACCGCTATTGTTAAGTTTGCCAACGCCGGCGTTGGTAATTTTGGGCGCATAGACACCATGCATTGAGTTAATCAGCACCTCCGTAGGTATCTCCCCCATTTGTAACCTCTGAATCAGGTCACTTCAACAGACGTTAAATTCATATTTAATGATGAATGGTGTATAAGTAGTTATAGTCCGTCTCGATATTTTATTTTTAATTATCGGGAGTAATCATGTCTGATAAACCGTGGGGCGGTCGTTTTGATGCTCCGACCAATGCCTTTGTAGAAGCTTTTAATGCCTCCACACATGTGGATGCGCGGATGTATGCTGAAGATATTGCGGGCTCACGCGCTCATGCAAAAATGTTAACGCAACAAGGCATCCTTGCAGAGGATGATTTGGCTGCGATATTAAAAGGGCTGAATGAAGTCGAAGCTGAAATTGAAGCTGGCACATTCGAGTTTACGATTGCACTGGAAGATGTGCATATGAATATTGAAAAACGTCTGACCGATAAAATTGGCGATGCAGGGAAACGCCTACATACAGCTCGTTCACGCAATGATCAGGTTACAACCGATACACGTTTGTATTTACGCAAACGAACCAATGAGTTATTGGCGCGCCTTCATACATTACAAACGGTATTAATAGATTTGGCTGAACAACATGCCGATACGATTATGCCAGGCTTTACACATTTACAAACTGCGCAGCCTGTAACTCTGGGGCATCATTTGTTGGCGTATGTGGAAATGTTTGAGCGCGATGCAGCGCGTTTTATAGATGCTCGTAATCGTATGAATCAATGCCCGTTGGGTGCAGCTGCATTGGCAGGAACCACCTTTAACATTGACCGTGCATTGACAGCCAAAGAGTTGGGCTTTGATGCGCCGACTGCAAACTCGCTCGATTCAGTATCAGACCGTGATTATATCATGGAGCTTTTGGCAACGGCATCGATTTGCTCGGTGCACTTGTCGCGTTTTTCGGAAGAATTGATTATGTGGATGAGTGCGCAGTTCTCTTTTGTTGAACTGCCTGATGCTTTTTGCACAGGCTCATCGATTATGCCACAAAAGAAGAACCCTGATATGCCAGAATTGGTGCGTGGCAAGGCTGGGCGTATTATTGGTGGTTTGATGTCGATTCTTACAACCATGAAATCACTACCTTTGGCTTACAATAAAGATATGCAGGAAGATAAAGAGGCTATTTTTGATGCCTACGATAACCTTGAAGGTTGCTTGCGTGTGTTTGGTGATATGTTGCCAGATATGGTGGTGAACAAACCTGCCATGCATAAAGCTGCCTCATCGGGCTTTGCCACAGCGACGGACTTGGCAGATGCTTTGGTTCGAGCAGGTGTGCCTTTTCGTGATGCGCATGAAATAGTTGGGAAATCAGTAGCATATTGTATTCGTGAGGCTGTTGAGTTGCATCAAATGCCTGCCGAAGCTTGTGCCGATATTGACGAACGCTTGAGTGTGACGATGGTGCAAGCATTGTCCGTTGAGAGTTGTGTGGCAGCCCGTGATCATGTGGGTGGAACAGCACCCAATCAGGTGCGTTTGCAGTGTAAATCATGGAAAAAAAGATTGAATGAAACATTGGAGTCTAAAAATGCGTAATATGATGTTATTGATTTTGGGAGTGCTATTGATGGCTGGTTGTGGGCGTAAGGAGCCACCACAAGCCATTGTGGATACAACAGCACCTGTGGTTGCAACTTTAAAGGTTATTGATGCAGACCCTAGTAAGAAGCTGGAAATTCAATTGGCTGGTGGGGCTGGCGGCGTGGGCTATCAGATAGAGCGCGCTGAAATGGATCCGTATTGCAAGTGCCCTTCGGTATGGCGACGTTATTATGAGGAGCCACCGCTAGAAAAAAACAATACCCGTATGTTACAGAAGATGATTCGTATGGAAGTCAGTGGTAATGATTTTGTTTATCGCCTGCGTGCGATTGATGCGGCTGGTCGTTTGGGCTCTTGGCACAGACTTACGTTGCAAAATACAGCAAAAGAATGAGCGAAAAAAGTACACAAGTCCGTTTAGAGCGTTTGGGAGCTTATCCTTTTGAACGTCTAAAGAAATTGTTTGCAGATTCTCGACCAAACCCAGCATTAACACATATTGATGCAGGCGCTGGAGAGCCTCGTTTGCCATTGCCAGAGTTTGTGCAAGATGTTTTAAACGCTAATATTTCAGGCTTTTCAAAATACCCTGCAACGCGTGGTAACGCTCCTTTACCACAAGCGATTGCTGATTGGTTGAAACAGCGTTATGGCTTAAAGGATATTGACCCTACGACTCAGATTTTAACTGCAAATGGCACACGAGAGGCATTGTTTGTTATTGCACATGCCTTAGTAAACCCTGATGCAGATATAAAACCATTGGTGATGATGCCCAATCCCATGTATCAAATTTATTATGGGGCAGCGGTAACAGCTGGGGCTGAACCTTATCTATTACCATGTGTTTCAGAGCATGGTTTTGCACCAGTTTTGGATGATATTAGTGTTGAAACATGGCAAAACACTGCGCTTATTTATGTTTGTTCGCCTTCCAATCCCACGGGTTGGATTGCAGGTCATGATTATTATGCGCGGCTGCTTGAGCTGGCAGATCAATATGACTTTTATATTGTTGCCGATGAGTGTTATTCAGAAATTTATTGGCAGGATAAACCACTTGGTTTATTGGAAGTGGCACAAAATTTAGGGCGTAATGATTATGCGCGTTGCTTGGTGATGAACTCACTTTCCAAGCGTTCAGCTCTTCCAGGCTTACGCTCTGGTTTGATTGCTGGTGATGCGAATTTGATTGCCCGTTTTGCCAAGTTGCGTAGCTATACAGGCTCCGCAACGCCGTTGCCATTGCAGCATGTGGCAGCAGCAGCTTGGTCAGATGAGGTGCATGTAAAGCGTCATTTGGAAGTTTATCGTGATAGTTTAAAAGCATTTTTTGATGTTTGGGGTGAGGGCGATGTGCCTGCTGGCTCATTCTTTGTATGGTTACCTGTTAAAAATGCCGAAGTATTTGCTGTAGCTGCCTACGAGCAGCAGGCAGTGACTTTATTGCCAGGTTCTTACTTGGGTGCAGAGGATGCTGAAGGCTTGAATGCTGGTGCAGGTTTTGTACGCTTGGCATTGGTGGATGGGGTGGAAAAAGCGGCTGAATTGGCTGATCGTTTGAAAAAGGTTAAGGTGTAAATCATGCAAGTTCCTGTGCAGGTTGAGGAAGAAATTCGCGCGTTGGTTGCAACGGGCAAGACGTTAAACTGCTATATTTATGATACCAAACCCATGGCAGAAAAAATTATCAGTTTGAAAGCAATGATGCCCGTAGGTGTTGAAATTTTTTATGCCATGAAAGCCAATCCACATGCTGCATTTTTACAAACTGCCTTTGACTCGGGTGTGGAAGGCATTGAAATTGCCAGCTTGGGTGAAGCAAAGAAGGCTGTTGAAGCAGGATTCTCAGCAGATCGATTGATTTATACAGGCCCTGGAAAATCGCCCGAAGAATTGCGCTGGTGTGTAGAACAAGGTATTCGTACCGTCCACATTGAATCACTCACTGAGGCATATCGTTTGCATCAGTTGTGTGTTGAATATGATAAGCCTCAAGATGTATTACTGCGAATTAATGCAGATTTTGATATTCATGAAGCGCAGACAACATTTTCAGGCGGATCTAAGAAATTTGGTGTTGATGAAGAGAAGCTGGATGAAGTCTTGCCACAAATTCTTGAGCTTGAACACTTGAATTTCCGAGGCTTGCATGTGTATGCGGCATCAGGTGTATTGAATGTCGATGATTTATTAAAAAACTGCGAATTGGTTTTTAAATTAACCCAAAAAATTGAGTCTAATTATGCCAATGTAACATGCGACATCATTGATTTTGGTGGCGGTTTTGGTGTGGATTATTTGGAAGAAGGTCGCGATTTCGAGCCGCAAGCATGGGCGGATGGTTTGCAAACAATGATTGCTGAATATGGCTTTGACGGCCGGCACTTTGTATTGGAACTGGGGCGTTATTTGGCAGCAGACTCTGGTTTTTTCTGCACAGAAATTTTAGACATCAAAGAATCACGTGGCAAAAAACAGGTCGTGTGTGCTGGTGGCATCAATCATTTCCGTCGCCCTGCGGCATTGGGTATTAATCATCCGATGTCGATTGTTTGGATGGATAAACCAAAGTTGCATACCTACCAAGAAAAAGTACGTGGTGAAAAGGTGTATTTTGGAGGGCCACTGTGTACGGGTGCAGATAAACTTGCCAATGATATTTATATTGAAGCGGCAGATGTCGGTGATATTGCGGTATTTGGTTTGGCTGGGGCTTATGGTTTAACCATGTCCAATCAAGCATTTTTAAGCCATGCAAGCCCTGATGAAATCGTATTGAATGTTGAAGGTAAAGGGGTGGTAAATAATAACTATTCAGCATAGTTATAAATTGATTCGTATCTGTGCAGATTGTCGCTGATTTGTTCGAGACCACCAACAGTAGGCGCTTTTAAGCGAGGTGAATCGGTGGTGAATGAATAGTTACCGTAAATATACCTATCTAGACTTCATCGCCACGGTATTGCAATGCTTCTGCAATATGTGCACTGGAAACAGCTTGCTCTCCAGTTAAATCAGCGATGCTGCGAGCTACCTTGAGAATGCGATGGTATGAACGCGCGGATAATGAAAAG
>JALUXZ010000007.1 GCA_027018935.1 Mariprofundaceae bacterium | reverse complement strand
ATGGTGTAATTTGGTTTGATGGTGAAATGGTGCCTTGGCGTGATGCTAAGGTGCATGTGCTCACGCACACATTGCATTATGGTATGGGTGTGTTTGAAGGTGTGCGTGCTTATCATGCTGAAAAAGGCACAGCTATTTTCCGTTTGGAAGCACATACCGATAGATTATTTCGTTCAGCAAAAATCATGAATATGTCTATGCCTTTTAGTAAGGATGAATTGAATGCGGCGCAGGTTGCTGCGGTGAAAGATAATGATTTGGATTCTGCTTATTTGCGTCCTATGGTGTTTTATGGCTCGGAAGGCATGGGTTTGCGCGCAGACAATTTGAAAACGCATGCCATCGTTGCAGCTTGGAAATGGGGTGCATATATGGGTGATGATGGCATTAACAATGGCATTCGTATTCGAACCACCTCCTTTACGCGTCACCATGTGAATATTGCCATGTGCAAAGCCAAAGCCAATGGCAATTATATCAGTTCCATGTTGGCATTATCCGATGCGATTCGTGATGGTTATGATGAAGCTTTATTTTTGGATGTGGATGGTTTTGTGTGTGAAGGTTCGGGCGAAAACTTTTTTATGGTGAGAGATGGAGTGATTTACACGCCAGAGCTTACCAGCGCTTTGGATGGGATTACCCGCGCCACCATTATCCAATTGGCCCAAGAAGCAGGCTTTGAGGTGCATGAAAAACGCATCACGCGTGATGAAGTATACACTGCTGATGAAGCATTCTTTACAGGCACTGCCGCAGAGGTCACGCCGATTCGTGAGCTTGATGGGCGCTCAATTGGTTCGGGTACGCGCGGCCCAATCACCCAACAATTGCAAAGCAAGTATTTTGATGTGGTGCATGGTCGTAGCCCTGAACATGAAGGCTGGTTGAGCTATATTTAGATTCTGATTTAAACATTGAAAGTAGTCGTTTCAGCGCAGCTATAGGAAGGGGGGTGTCTGCAACTCCCCTACATCGTCACTCTTCGTGTTCTCTGTGTGCTTCGTGGTTCAAAATATAGACCCTTCGACTACGCTCAGGGTGACAGGTGCGTCATTCATCTCTCATTTCGACCGCAGCATCGCGTACCCGTGCTTATTGAGTAGCATAACACTTTCTCCATTTTAATGCGTGTGTAGCACACATTATCGGCATTAGTTTCGTCTGCCTTGCCATAAAATCAGCAATACCAATGAAATAAACATCAACAATACGGGAGTCAACTGTATATTTGTTGGTCTAGCGATGAGGCAACCACCACCGCCACCACCTGTAGCAGGAATTGTGACAGTTGTAGCCGCTGCGTTGATGACTGTGCTTTGTGCTGCACTATTGTTTGCAGCGGACGGATCGGGTTCGGCAGCTGTGATAGAAGCTGTATTGTTGATGGTTCCTGTTGCTGTTGGTATGACTGTAATCACCACAGTTGCTGGGGTTGTCTGAGTAACATTACCAAGGCTACATGTGACTGTAGTCCCTGTTTGACTACAACTACCTTGATTGGGAACAGCTGATACAAAGCTTGTATTTGCGTCCAGCGTATCTGTGAGTGATACACTGGTTGCTGTAGCTGTAGGACCGTGATTGGTGATGGTTATGGTATAAGTTAAATGGCCTGCAACATTTGAAGGGTCTGGAGAATCAATATTGCTGACAGACACATCAGCCGATGCAGGAATGGATGTAATTGCTGCATTGGCATCAATTAAACCGATACCACTAACATCATCATCACCCAAAGCAGCTCGAGTACCAGTAATATCAATGGCTGTGGTTTCCAAAGCTGTGTTGATTTGTGCGGGTGTACGGGTGGGGTTGCGTTGGCGAATCAAAGCTGCGATAGCGGCTGCATTAGGAGCAGCGGCAGAGGTGCCAAAGAAATTTTTGAATGCATCTGGCTCACCAAAAGTGCCACCTAAATTAATGCTAGGGCTGCCAAAGAATCGTGTGTTATTACCATCAACAGAAGATATGTCTGGTTCAAAGCTGCTTCGTGGCGCATAAGCGCCATTGGCATTAAATTGCACTGCGAGTGTGCCACCACGGGAGCTGAAGCTTTCGGGGTCAGTTGTTGCTGAGGGGGTATAGGTTGGGTCAAAATTCGCAGTATCATACCATGGTACAGCGGCGACCGAGCTTGCGCCAACAGCCATAGAATGACCATAAATCGTTGGACCACCAAAAGAAGATGTGCCATTTGTAATATCTTCAATCGCACCTTGCCCAAAGAATACCAAACGCAACTCAACGGGTGTTGCAGCATTTTGCGGGATATTTGTTTGGCTACCTTTAAAGTGATCCGCGGCTACATATACAGTTCGGGCTACCCCTGTGGTATTGGTATAGCTCGTAATTTCAACCGCATCGCCTGCGGGTGCGCCTGTTGTTCCTTGAATTGCAGTACTGGATGCTAGAGGAGCTTGAATCCCCGCCACATCTGGAGTGGCGGCAATGTATAAATCCATATCGATTTGCGATCCATTGCCTGCTTTCACACTATCAAAAGGTTGATTCCATTGTAGTACGGCTGTGAACTTTTCATTGGGCTGTAGTGTAACAGCAATAAAGCCATCACGAATAGTACCTGTTGTTGCACGCCACTTATGCAAATCGTTACCGCTAACAGGGATGGTTTGATCGTCCACTGGATTGATGTCGAGAAATGTTTGTTTAAATCCTCGGTTGGCTATATTACCAGCGGAAGAATAATAGGGCACACCAGAGGTTACGCAGGCCGCGGCTGCTTGGGCGATAATGCCATCTTGATACATAGGCTCAGCAAAATAAGAAACATCATCCACGACCACGCTTGAATTAACAGGCGCGGAACACAGGTTATTGATGCCTGTAGCAAATCCAGCCTGTCCCCCAGCAAAGGCACTAGCAAATGCTATAGCAGCTTTGGGAGCAATATCATGCACCAATTCGCCCATAGCCGCGCCTTCATCTGTACAACTCGATGAAAGATCGCTAAGAATTTCGACCGAAGCGGGCAAATCAGCGCTATCTTGTGATGGGCTGCCCGTGAGTGTGCCTGCCACACCTGCGGCAGGCAGTGTATTGGCATCTCTATTGCCGCTACAGGCGAAACTATCTGATAAAATACCAATTTTTTGCCCTGTACCATCCAAACCAAATGCGGCTTTAGCCACATCTGATTTTAGTGCTTTATCGGCTCGGCTGGTCACACTTCCTACATGGGAAATAGCACCATATTCGGGGCGAATAGAGCGTACTTCAGGCAAGCTTGCCAATTGATTAAGAAGTGCAGCATTATGAATGCTTGCAGAGATGCGATGGTATGCCTTGGATGTAAATAGAATATGCACACCAAGTTGCTTGATTCTCTTTATCGTGGTTGCATCAATGCGATTCATCACAATATCCAATAAGATGTTTGCCCCTTGTGTTTGAATAGCAGTATTTGTGCTTGCTATAGCTGATAATGATGTTTTTTGTTGAGTAGCTTTGCTTTGTAAAGCCAATAAATTAACATCAATTTTGTCTGCAAAAGGTGATTTGGAATATTGAGTGATTTTAGCATCAATAGCATATCCTTTTTGCGCTGATAGGCAAAGCATCGCAATTAATATGAGGTAGCTAAGCATGGGATGCTTTGTTGTTGGATATAGGGACATTTTTATCTCCTTAATATATGAGGATGTGGGGTTTGGGTATGCTTGGGACGAATGATGTTTAAGTCACTCAATGTACTGCCGCCATATTCTGGCTTGATGGATCGAACCTCTGGCATTCTCGCCAACGAATATAATGATGAGGCATGATGAATGCCTAGCGTGGCCCGATGATATTGAACAGAAATAAACTGTATGGTTGCTTCAAGGGAATGTAGCTTTTGTGTAAATGTTTTCTGATTTATTGGTGAATTGAGTACAACATCAAGGATTACACCTGCTTGATTGGTGATTATACTCATAGCTTTTGCCTGGTTTTCAAATGAAACCCCAGCTTTTTCGGACTTTATTTTAGCGCATATCAGTGTGGAATCAATTTTTCCAAGCCATGGCTGCTCTGTAGAACTGGTAATTTTGGAGCAAAGCGTTTTGGATGTCGGTTTCTGATTATCTGGTGGTGACTGTTTTTCACGGTCAAGTTTTGTGGATTGTAGAGTGTCGTCATCTACTGCACATGCTGTCATGCTTATGCATGATAGAAATATAAAACAAGTCAAAAAGAATTTCACGCCACCCCTCCCACAAGATGCCAATCTAGTCCAAAGGTAAGACCTTGGTATAGGCGTATGCAAGGCCGAATTGCAATTGTAGCATGCAATCTTTGCATCCATCACAAGATGGGTGATAGTGTGCATACGCATACATACGTGTCAAGTTGTTCTATGTGTTCAATTCTTTTGTTGTTTCAGCGCAGTTATAGCAAGGGGGAGGATAGGATGTCATTTCGACCTTGTACCACAGGCAGGCTTCGCACTGGAGAAATTTTGTTTGATGCACATGCCTAAATGATTCCTCAACTGCGTTCGGAATGACCAGAGAGATGCTTCAACTACGCTCAGCATGACACTTTTTTCTTCGTGTTCTTTGTGGTGAATTTGTTTTATTGACCGCAGGATTGCGGAGTGGAGAAATCTAAAACATGCCTTTTTAGGGAAGCTGCAAATATTGGGAAATAGTTTTCCATGCTTGCTGCACATCTGAGAATTGGACATATAAAAATGGAATACCTTGCGGTACACGCTGGTTAAGCTCTTGAATACATTTTGCTGGCGGATAGCGATGATG
>JALUXZ010000006.1 GCA_027018935.1 Mariprofundaceae bacterium | reverse complement strand
CTAGGGAAGTGCTGATTAACTCCACCAAATATGTTAGATTTTAGTTAATCTAAGTTAAGGTGGTTTTAGTCCATGTCGAATCAACGTAGTTTTTCAGAGCTTGAATATATGGGTAAGAAGCGTTTAACACGTCGTGAAAAGTTCTTGAATGACATGGATGCGATTATTCCATGGGCGAGCTTACTTTCAGTGATTGAACCTTATTATCCGAAGTCAGGGCAACCTGGTCGTCAGCCTATTGGCTTATCAAAGATGTTTCGCATTCACTGCATGCAAAACTGGTTTAATTACTCTGATCGTCAAATGGAAGATGCGTTGTATGAAATAGAAAGTATTCGTCGCTTTTCAGGGTTTAACAGTGTTTTAGAAGATTTGCCTGATGAAACCAGCGTTTTGAACTTTCGCCACCTTCTTGAAGCGCATGATTTAACCAAAAAAGTGTTAGCCACCATTAACGAGCATCTTAAAGAGCAAGGCTTAATGATTTCTCAAGGCACGATGGTGGATGCAACCATTATTCAGGCTGCCACCTCTACCAAGAATAAGGATAAAACACGTGATCCCGATATGCATAGTGCTCGCAAGGGCAATCAATGGCATTTTGGTATGAAGATTCATGTTGGTGCGGATGTCGATTCAGGTGCAGTTCATACTCTCACCACAACATCAGCCAATGTTGCAGATATTGATGAGTTACCCAAATTATTACGAGATGATGATGCCGTTGTTTTCGCCGATGCAGGTTACACCAGTGATAGCTACAAACGAGGAGCTAAAAAAGTGGGCTTGCGTTGGTGTGTGAATGATAAACGAAAACCTAAGAAAAACCTCTCAGCAAGTCAGCGAAAGAGAAATCGCAAACAATCTTCCATTCGTGCTCGGGTTGAACATGTCTTTCGTGTGATTAAACAGCAATTTGGATTTCAGAAAACACGTTACCGTGGGTTAAAGAAGAATACATCTCAGGTTCATATGCTTGTGGCACTCAGTAATTTATACATGCTCAGAGGAAAACTTATGGCTGTTTGATGGGTTACTGCATCTGCGGCACAAGAAAATGCCGCAGATGCAGTAATTCAACCAGTAAAAAAAGGAAATTTGACCCTAAAATCCGAAATTCAGTTTGTGTTAATAAAATCAAGGGTTAATCAGCACCTCCCTAGGCATTGAGGCTGAAAAATTGTTGGCAGATATAGAGCATTGGCAATTCACCGATAACACAACAAAAATACAACGCACATTCAATTTTTCTAACTTTATGGAAGCCCAAGAGTTTGCACAAAAGGTCGGACATATTGCCGAATCAGAAAATCATCATCCTGATATTTGTTATGGCTGGGGCTATTGTACTGTCACACTTTATACGCATAAAATTGGCGGCTTACATGAAAATGATTTCATCCTAGCCGCCAAAATTAATAGACTCTAAACGTCTTACGATTTCTTCATAAATTCAGTTAACAACACAAGCTGCTGACCATTGATGCGACCTTCAATTTGAAGGGCATTATCAGCAACCAAACGAATATTGCGAACAGGTGTACCACGTTTGGCAGTAAAACCACCACCTGATACTTTCAAATCTTTAATCAACACCACGGTATCGCCATTCTCAAGCACTACGCCATTACTATCTTTATGTACCACAGCATCTTCTTGAGCGCTTTCAGCGCCCGCTTCAGCCCAAGCTTTCACATCATCTTCCAAATACATCATATCCAACAAATCTTGCGGCCAACCTTCTGCACGCAAACGATTCAACATACGCCAAGCCATCACTTGCACCGCAGGCACTTGGCTCCACATACTATCATTCAGGCAACGCCAATGGTTGGCATCAACGTTATCTGCATTCTCAATCTGATCAGAACAAGTCGCACAGATATAAATACACTCATCCGCCGTATTGTCAGGACTTGATGGCACTTCATATACCGCTAAATTTTCTGTTGCCGCACATAGCTCACATTTACCTTCACTGCGGGTTTCTAATTCTTGTTCTACGCTCATTTTCATCTCCCAGCACACATAGCATGCTTTCATACACATTTATTTTGCGCGGATATTTGAGCCAAACCGTAAGAAAGTCAAACCAGCCATGACTATTATGTCAAATACCCGTATGATACATTTTAAGAGGTTAGTCCATGCCTGCACAACAGATCAAAACGACCATACTCACCTTCGCTGCATTAATCGCTTTTGCGGCTAATTCAGTATTGTGCCGATGGGCGTTGGATGTGTACCAAATCGATGCCGCTAGCTTTACCAGTATTCGATTATTATCGGGTGCCGCTATGCTTGGCCTCATCTTGCTATGGCAATCAAACGCATTACCTAAATCGGCATCGCAACATAAGCCAAGTAGCAGGTTGGGTGCGCTGATGTTGTTTATGTATGCCACTTCTTTTTCTTATGCTTATATCACCCTTGATGCAGCCACTGGCGCATTGGTATTATTTGCAGCCGTTCAAATTACCATGGTTTCACTAGCCATGCTCTCTGGTTATAGGATGCACAGGCAAGAATGGTTGGGATTGCTATTGGCATTTGCAGGCTTTATCTATCTTATGTTACCAAATATCGGCACACCGTCTCTATTCGGCTTTGTGCTTATGCTTATTTCTGGCATG
The DNA here is from genome assembly GCA_027018935.1 of Mariprofundaceae bacterium. GTDB lineage: Bacteria > Pseudomonadota > Zetaproteobacteria > Mariprofundales > Mariprofundaceae. The sequence continues at coordinate 2,196 of JALUXZ010000006.1, read as the reverse complement.
GCTTGGGGTGTTTATTCACATCTAGGCAGGCATGCAAAAAATCCATTGCGTGATACCGCAAACAATTTTATCAAAACCATCCCGATGCTTGTGGTGTTGATGTTATTCACATTCTCACAAGCCCAACTCAACATGGCGGGCATCATCATTGCCATCTTATCTGGCGCACTGGCTTCTGCTTTGGGATATATTGTGTGGTATGCAGCACTTCGCGATCTTTCAAGCACCCAAGCGAGCGTGGTACAACTTGGTGTACCCATCATTGCCGCTTTGGGTGGTGTTTTATTTCTATCCGAAACTATCTCCATGCATTTGGCGATTGCATCACTTGTGATGTTGGCAGGTATTGCGCTGGTCATTCAATGCAAAACCGAATAGTTCGCTATTTGATAATCAGAAATTGTCCATACATTATATCCTTCCCTTTAATTCATAGCATTCCCTGAACAAAATTACTTTCAATTCTACAAACAACTCTAGGGAGGTGCTCATTAGCTCTGGATGAGTGGATATGCGATTCAAAATTTTCAACCCCAAGGCGGCAAACGCAAGTAATAGCACCGCTATTGTCCATTTTATTCAACGCAGCTAGGGGTGAAAAGCACAAGTTTGGCGAAGTACCGAGGTTTTTCGAGGTGCCCTCTATAAATAGATTCTACTCAAAAACTAAGAAGCGCATATATTTCAACAAAAATAATCGCTATGCATTCCATTGAATGCAGGATGAACTAAAAGAATATTTTAATAATTAAAGAGACACCTTAAATAATTTGAAAGATCAACATCATAACTGCCATTAAGAGTGGACTATTTGTACTGAAAAAATGACTCTTCGTTTGCTTACGCCTGTCATAATGGTCTTGTCCAGCATCCTTATTATCATTTTAAAACCCTATTTTATACAACAAAAACAGCACCTTATATTAAAAATACATCGTTTTAAGATGTTTTTCTCAAATACTGGCACGGTACATGCTTATAGTTTTATAACAGCAACTTGTTGTACTGGTGTTGTGGTTTGCAAGTTTGAGCCGATATGCACTGAACGGGAGCTTAATGTCTGATTGTGTGAATCCCTTCACTGGGATACCTAATGTCAGAATGCGGCACCCACCTAAGCTTTTAGGGTTCAGTTCTTTGTAGGCCACAACACCAGTCCAGTTGGTTGAAGCGATCAATGCCTGCCAATACTCCCCCCCCCTCCTCCATTGGCAGGCATTTTTTGTTTATCATTCAAGGAATACGTACTGCATATACCAAGGGAGGTGCTGATTAACTCTGGATGAGTGGATATACAATTTAAAATTTTCAACCCCAAGGCGGCAAGCGCAAGTAATAGCATCGCTATTGTCCATTTTATTCAACGCAGCTAGGGGTGAAAAAACACAAGTTTGGCGAAGTAGCGAGGTTTTTCGAGGTGCCCCAAGGTTTATTCGCTATGCCTTCCACGTATAAACTTAAGCACTAACAACAATGTCGGCAGTAAATGCCAAAATATATCAAAAATATCGACTGCTTTGTGCAAATCCCCTGCCAACCACAATTGATATTTTTCGAGCAAATGTGGTTCGGGCTGAAAAGGCATCATTGCCATCAATACGGCTGCTGCAATTAAAAATATATACGAAACATCATCTAGCCATTTCATCACGCATCTCCCTCACGATGCAATGCAAAACCCAACTCGAAACGTACACCACTAGGGCGTGCTATAAAAAATGGTGGTTCTTGCTGCCATTGCCAACGCCCTGCGGCAAATAGGGCCTTCATGTCCAACCAATCACAGTGAAATGGTGGGCCACCCTGCTCACCTGTTTGCATCATAGAAAGGCACAAAACACCCTTGGGTTTTAACCATGCAAAGAGGCACTTCTCATAAGCTTTGCGTTGCTCAACAGGCAATGCACACAAACATGTTTGTTCATATATTGCGTCAAATTTTTGTTTCGGCTGATAATCAAATAAATCTAAACAGACAAGCGTTGCCGACACACCGGCTTCTTGCAAACCTTGTTTAACCGCATCAATGGCAGAAGGTGCCAAATCCAATGCTGTCACATCAAAACCAAGTTTGGCTAGGGCAATAACTTCATACCCTCGTCCACAACCTGGAATAAATATCCGCTGACCCGTTTTAAAATCACCTCTATCAAGCCAGTGCTGTAAAGCTGGGCTAATCGCATCTCGATCCCAACC
>JALUXZ010000005.1 GCA_027018935.1 Mariprofundaceae bacterium | reverse complement strand
CAGCGTACATGCGCACCTTGCTTGATGAATAGGCGCACCAATTCTGCAACGCGGTACACAGCAATGCCGCCACCAATACCAAGCAGAATGTTTTTATCTTGGAACATTATTCAATCAGCCTTGTAGCCCTTTAAGTGCTTCCAGAACCTTTGCCACATGCTCTTTTACACGCACTTTTCGCCACACCTCAGCCACCTTACCATCAGGATTGATGATAAATGTTGAGCGTTCAATACCCATATATTCTTTGCCGTAATTCTTCTTCAAACGCCATACATCAAAGGCTTCACACAACAATGTTTCTGTATCCGAAATCAAAGGGAAGTTGAGCTCTTGTTTGGTGGTAAAGTTCGCATGCGATTTCAATGAATCACGACTCACACCAACAATTTTTGCATCCGCAGTACCAAAATCTACCAAAGCATCGCGAAATTCACATGATTCTGTGGTGCAGCCAGGCGTACTATCCTTGGGATAAAAATACACAATCACCCACTGACCACGGTAATCGGATAATTTCAATGTTCCTTCTGGGTAAATGGGTAGTTCAATATCAGGTGCAACATCACCCACATTCAAACGATAATCGCTCATTGCTTACTCCTTTGTTAGCCTTGGCGGCAGAAAATAGCGGAAAAGGTGGCACAATGCAGCAAAACACTCTCACGTTTCAACCAAAATCTGTTTTCTTGGCAGAACCGCGCGGTTTTTGTGCAGGTGTGGATCGCGCCATTGAAATCGTTGAACGTGCCATAAAAGTCTATGGCGCGCCCGTTTATGTACGCCATGAAATCGTGCATAATCGTTATGTGGTTGAAGATTTAAAAGCCAAAGGCGCGATATTTATTAAAGAAGTTGCTGATGCGCCTGATGGATCATTACTTATTTTCTCTGCACATGGTGTCAGCAAAGCTGTGCAAGCATCTGCTAAAACGCGTGATTTACGTGTCTTAGATGCAACCTGCCCATTGGTCACTAAAGTCCACCTTGAGCTGCTTCGTCATTATGAACGTGGCGATCAAGTCATCCTTATTGGGCATGCAGGACACCCCGAAGTTGAAGGTACGATGGGGCAAGCTCCTGAAGGTGCGGTTTTACTTGTTTCCGAGCCTGAAGATGTACCAAGTTTGGATGTGAAAGATTCAAACAAACTTGCATTTGTCACCCAAACAACACTAAGTGTAGATGATACCGCCGATGTCATTGATGCACTGCGCAATCATTTCCCAAACATCCAAGGCCCCAAACGCGAAGATATTTGTTATGCCACCAGCAATCGCCAGACTGCTGTGAAAGAGTTGGCTGAAAAAAGTGATTTAATTTTGGTGATTGGTTCAAAAAATTCATCCAATAGCAACCGCTTAAAAGAAGTCTCCAAACGTTGTGGCACACCTGCCTATTTGATAGACGGTGTGGACGATATTGATCCAGCATGGCTACAAGGAAAAGAGCAAATCGGCATCACTGCGGGCGCATCGGCTCCTGAAGTATTGGTGCAACAAGTCATTGATTTTCTAACCCAATCTGGCGCATCCGTCACCCCACTCAAAACCGTCGAGGAAAACATCACCTTTAGCCTACCCAGTGAATTACGGGCTGATTAGACTTTACTCAGAAACCAAAAAAACTCATATATTTCAACAGAAATAATCGTTATATCCCCATTGAATGCAAGCTTATAGAGGTGCAAGAAGTTAAAATCTTGCAGCAACCTTCATTCTTTCTTGCATGCCCAAGAAAGAATCATAAATCCGCAGGACAGCGGATTTAGACGCACCTTAGTGCGGGCTTGCCCCGAGAGCCACGGATGGCTCGAGTCAAAGAAGGACACCCTAGCAATCTGCTTGTTTCCTCCACTTACAGGTTTCAAAAGGGCGCGTGTTACTGCGCTTTATCCTTTTGAAACCTGACGTTTCGGCGCATCTTGGACAGGGGATGAAACAGCTCACTCATATATATCTCTGCCCCTTGCAGGTACTGAGTGAAAAAAATTAAAAAACGACTTTCTGAAGAAGCTCTAATTAGACCGCTACACCCCCCTTTTCCCTGTTATAACTGCTCATTTATTTTCATCCGTAAAAAGGATAAAGCGCAGTAACACGCGCCCTTTTTATGGATGGTAATAAATGAAATAAGCAGATATATAGGGCGGCTTTCTTTGTTTCGTTTCTTTGCCGTCAAAGAAATGAAAGTTATCTGCTCATACGAATGTAAAGGAGAGCAGTATAGAAGGTGTCACAATTTAAAGGGTAGCGTCCCCTTTATTTTAAAGTGCGTCTAAATCCGCTGTCCTGCGGATTTATGTTTCGTTTCTTTGTCGCCAAAGAAATGAAAGTTATCTGCTCATACGGATGTAAAGGAGAGCAGTATAGAGGGTTTCACAATTTAAAGGGTAGCGTCCCCTTATTTACAATAATTTGGATATTTCAATGTAAAGGGTAACATTCCCTTTATTAAGAGATTAAATCGTGGGAGGCTCACAACTGCCCTCCATTCTTTTTTAACCAAACCAGCAATTTATCCATTTCCCAGCGAGGACTCTTCCCAATGTATAAATCAGGCTCAGGAAAAGGAATACGCTGACCATCTCTGCTGGCATACTCAGTATCTTCTACAGAATCCCGAATATCCGGTACTACGCTCGATGATTTAAGCCTTTTTTGTAACGAACTTACTCTCATTCTCTCAAGAGTTCTACGGCTAATACTCAACATTTTACAAACATCATCAATAGTAAGAAATTTCATATGTTAACACCACCTAGATAACAATATGGCGCATACTATCGCATAGACTCGTTAATTTGTACGTTTATATATATCTTCAATAGGCTAAATTTTACTAAAAATAGCCTGAGGCAGCAACTTTTCCAAAAATAAATTATGTTAAACGCATGGCGATTCATTATGGCGTATATTGACGTATATTGACGTATATTGACGCACGATATATTCAAGAGTATAGTACCGCCATGCTAACAAATATAGTTGGCTAAATAAGGTTATTTTGGAGTATCAAGTTATGAGTTCATCAAAAATTGGCTTCAGTCGCGGCATCAAACTGAAAGGAAACATCAATCGGATTTTGGAAATGGTGGCAGGAGGAATGGGAGACCATGCTATTGCGGGGCATTTCAAAGATGAAGAGGTTGAAATCACCTCTCAATGTGTACGTATTATACGAACTGAAATGAGTGAGCTCACAAGAAAAGCAGTGACCAAAGCCTCAACTTCACAAGCAATTAAAGCAGCAAATCACGATAAAGACAGTGCTGTAAGAACAGGCAAGGGGGAACTTTTACCACAAGCCTGATTCTTTCAATAGAGCCACTGCTTGTCTTACCATAGATGGCAAATACACCTAAAACAAAAAAAAGCAGGCTGTTGAGTAATCAACAACCTGCCTTTTAAACTTCAAAATGAACAATCAGTCTTAAATATGCGTACGTTCTTCTTGTTCCTGTTCTGTTTTACAATCAATACACAACGTGGTTACAGGCCTTGCTTGCAAGCGTTTCAAACCAATATCACCGCCACAACCTTCACACACACCAAAATCACCATCTTGCAAGCGGCTAATGGTTTTCTCAATTTTACGAATCAAACGACGTTCACGCCCTTTAATACGCAAATCAAAGTTACGTTCAGTCTCAACACTGGCTTGATCCGTGGGATCAGGAAACGCAGTTTGCTCTTCTTTATGCATCGCTTGCATGCTATCGCTTTGCGCGCTTTCAAGCTCATCGCGCCAATCGCATAATTGCTTCTCAAATGCTTCAACTTGTTTCTTTGTTAGAGCCATCGTTTTGCCTCCATAGCACCTACATTCAAACCTAGTAGATTATAGACCATTGCTATTCATAGTACCATGCTTTTTTAGCCATAGCTTCAAAAAGCGAGGAACATTAACCAAACATAAAGAAAATTCAATCCTTCATTATAAAACACGGCTATATAGTCAAATAATCCCAGCTATTCTTACAATAAATCCTTCAAAGAATCAGACCATGCTTGAGCAAGTTGTTGGCTTGCAGGCAATACATCGAGATAATCCTGCATATTTACCGTATTCAACCCCAAGCCACATGGGTTAATGGCTTTAAAATATGCCAAATCCACTGCCATATTCATTGCCATGCCATGATATGCCACGCCTTGCGATATGCGAATGCCCATCGCAACTATTTTGCCTTGATTCGTCCATACGCCTGGCAAACCACAGCGTCTTTCTGCCGTTATATCATATTGGGCTAGCGTCTGAATCGCAGATTCTTCCAATAGTTCAATATATTGCCGAGCCATCAAACCACGCCTACGCAAATGAATCATGGGATATAACATCACTTGTCCATGCCCATGAAAAGTCGTCTCACCACCACGATCCGTGATAAACAACGGTGCGGGCAATGCCGTATCAAGCCGATTATCAATTGCCCGTTTGCCTGTCGTATAAACTGGCTCATGCTCACACGCCCATATCACCTCATCGGCTTTATTGGCAGCAAGCAATGCAGCATGATTTTGCATCTTTTCCAAGAGAATCTCATAAGGCTGCACTGCCAACCACTCAAACGCAGGACTCACGCGAAATGACAGATGTAGTCCAGTATATCACTCACTTCAATATCAAAACGGCTATTACCAGGCACATTAAAACTTTCCCCTGCCTGATAAGTTTGCCAATCACTTTCACCATCCAAACGAACACGGCAAGAGCCAGCAAGAATCTCCATCAATTCAGGGGCATCTGTGCCAAAGTTGTAACTACCTGCCAGCATAAAACCAAGTGTCTTCGACTCGCCCTCTGCTGTAACAATACTGCGGCTACTTACCTTGCCACCATGATAAACATTGGCAGCTTTGGTGATGTTTGCATTTTGATAAGTCAT
>JALUXZ010000004.1 GCA_027018935.1 Mariprofundaceae bacterium | reverse complement strand
TAAGTCACCACTGCCGACCAATGCTTTCCACCAATCTTTCCTATGATGAAATACCTTGGTTCATCCAGTACTTTTGCCTCAATCTCCAAAATATATGGATCATCCCATAGCTTTTGTGCTTCCACAAAATCAATACCATGTTTATCAAGGTTAGACTGACTTTTTCGCTCATCAAACTCGAACATAATTGGTATAATAATTATACCTTAATAGGTTTGTCAATATCCAAGGTTCGGGGTAAGCCAACGCTCGGCTTCATCCGTGCTCATACCTTTACGCTTGGCATAGTCTTTGACTTGGTCTTTATTGATTTTACCCACCATAAAATAATGCGATTCAGGATTAGCAAAATATAGCCCTGAAACGGCGGCTGTAGGCAGCATGGCGAAGGATTCGGTGATTTGCATACCGATATTTTGCTCCACATCCAAAAGCTGCCAAAGCGTGCCTTTCTCGGTGTGGTCTGGGCAAGCTGGATAACCTGCTGCGGGGCGAATACCTTGATACTTTTCTTTGATAATTTCCTCATTGCTCAAAGACTCATCATTGGCATATCCCCAATGCGTTGTACGCACTTGTTTGTGCAACATTTCTGCTAAGGCTTCTGCCAATCTATCTGCCAACACTTTAATCATAATCGCTGCATAATCATCATGCTCGGCTTCATAGGCTTTGGCTTTTTCTTGTGCACCAAAGATAGATACCGCAAATGCACCGATATGGTCATGGGTCTGCTCTGATTTTGAAATAAAATCGCTCAAACACATGTTCGCACGTTTATCTTTTTTATCGGTTTGTTGTCTAAGGAAATGGAAACGTGTTTTTTCTTTGGTTTTCGCCTCATTTTCAAACACAATCACGCTATCATCATCAGTGGCTTGGGCTGGGAATAGCCCAAATATCGCTTTGGCTGTAAACCAATTTTCATCAATGATTTTATCTAACCATTGTTGGGCTTCATCAAAGAGCTTCTGCGCTTCTTTACCCTTGTGCGGGTCATTTAAAATGCGCGGATATGCACCATTAAGCTCCCAAGCTCCAAAGAATGGCGACCAATCGATATATTCACGAATATCGACAATAGATAAATCATCCAATACCTGCACACCTAGTTGTTTCGGTGTTGCAGCAATCGTATCATCATTGAGAGCCGTTGGGTTTGCTCTGGCATCATTCAAAGGCAACCAATCCGTTTGCTTTTGTCTGCCCAAATAACGCTCACGCACACCAATGTATTCTTCACGAATATCTTTTACAAAGTCCGCACGATTGAGTTCTGAAATTAAATTCTGCGCCACACCCACCGCACGCGATGCATCTTTCACCCACACAATCGGTTCATCATATTCTGGGAAGATTTTAACGGCTGTATGGGCTTTGGATGTGGTCGCGCCACCAAGCATAATCGGCAAAGTATAATCCAAACGCTTCATTTCTTTGGCAATATGCACCATTTCATCCAGTGATGGCGTAATTAGCCCCGAAAGTCCGATAATATCCACATCATGTTTCTTGGCTTCCTCAAGAATCGTATTGGCAGGCACCATCACGCCCAAATCAATCACTTCAAAGTTGTTACACTGCAACACCACGCCCACGATATTTTTACCAATATCATGCACATCGCCTTTCACGGTTGCCATCAGCACTTTGCCATTGGATGAGTTGGCACCCTCTGCTTTTCCTGCTTCAATAAACGGCATCAAATAAGCTACTGATTTTTTCATCACACGGGCTGATTTTACAACTTGCGGCAAAAACATTTTGCCCGCACCAAACAAATCACCCACCACATTCATGCCATCCATCAATGGCCCTTCAATCACTTCAATCGGTGCATCAAAAGCTTGCCTTGCTTCTTCGGTATCTTCTTCCACAAAGGCATCAATGCCCTTTACAAGCGCATGTTCCAAACGTTTGGCTACAGGAAGTTTACGCCATTCATCATCGGCTTTTTTAGCTTGCACACCATCACCACGGTAGTCATCAGCAATTTCAAGCAAATGATCAGTCGCAGCACTGTTATCCTCACCTTGACGGTTCTGCACCACATCTTCCACGGCTTCACGTAGTTCTTTGGGTAAATCATCATACACTGCCAACTGCCCAGCATTCACAATACCCATATCCATGCCTTGTTTGATAGCATGGTATAAAAATACCGAGTGAATTGCTTCGCGCACAGGATTGTTACCACGAAATGAGAAAGATACGTTGGACACACCACCAGAAATCATCGCATGTGGCAGATTCTTCTTAATCCAACCTGTGGCTTCAATAAAATCCACGGCATAGTTGTTGTGCTCTTCAATACCTGTGGCGATGGCAAAAATGTTCGGGTCAAAAATAATATCTTCAGGCGGGAAATTGCACTGCTCGGTCAAAACTTTGTATGAGCGTTCACAAATCTCAATTTTGCGTTGATATGTGTCTGCTTGCCCATCCTCATCAAACGCCATGATAATCGCTGCTGCACCATATTTGCGAATCAGTCTAGCGCGTTCAATAAAAGCTTCTTCGCCTTCTTTGAGCGAGATTGAGTTGACCACACCCTTGCCTTGCACACATTGCAAACCTGCTTCGATAATCTCCCATTTTGAGCTATCAATCATCACAGGAACTTTAGAAATATCAGGTTCAGATGCGATAAGGTTTAAGAATGTCCGCATGGCAACCACGCCATCGAGCATCGCCTCATCCATATTAACATCAATAATCTGTGCGCCGTTTTCCACCTGCTCACGGCAAATATTTAAAGCCGTATCGTAATCACCTTCCATGACCAAGCGTTTAAATTTGGCAGAGCCTGTAACATTGGCACGCTCACCCACATTCACAAACAATGAGTCTTCATCAATGTGTAATGGCTCTAAACCAGATAAACGGCATTGTACCTTAATTTTGTCTCCATAGGCTGGAATCTGACGCGGTGCAACCCCTTCCACAGCCGCAGCCATTGCCTTGATATGTTCAGGACCTGTACCACAGCAACCACCGATAATATTTAAAAATCCAGATTTCGCCCACTCACCAATCTCAGCAGCCATCTCTTCAGGTGTTTCATCATAACCACCCATCGCATTGGGCAAACCTGCATTCGGATGGGCATTAATGAAGCAAGGAGATGTATTAGATAACTCCTCAATATATTGGCGCAATTCCCCCGCACCAAGTGCACAGTTTAAACCAATCGAAATTGGTTCTGCATGTGCCATAGAATTATAAAATGCCGTGGCAGTTTGCCCTGAAAGGGTGCGCCCCGATGCATCGGTAATGGTGCCAGAAATCATAATCGGAAGCTCAACACCCAACTCTTCAAAGGCTTCTTTCACCGCATAAATCGCAGCTTTGGCATTAAGCACATCAAACACGGTTTCGATGAGAATAATATCGGCACCACCATCCACCAAACCTTTGGTAGCAACTTTATAGGTTTCTACAAGCTCCATAAATGTGACATTACGAAAGCCTGGATCATTCACATCAGGAGAAATAGATGCCGTACGTGAAGTTGGACCAATCGTACCTGCCACAAAGCGTGGCTTATCTGCTGTCGCAACCGCATCACACGCTTCACGCGCCAGTTTTGCGCCTGCAACATTCATTTCATAAACAAGCTCTTCCATACCATAATCAGCCATGGATGGTGCATTAGAGTTAAAGGTATTGGTTTCCAGAATATCGGAACCAGCATCCAAATATGCTGTGTGAATATCACGGATAATTTGCGGTTGTGTTAGACTAAGAAGGTCATTATTGCCTTTTAAATCACTCGCCCAATCAGCAAAACGCTCACCACGATAATCAGCTTCTTCCAATTTATACGATTGAATCATCGTACCCATCGCACCATCGAGCAGCAGAATGCGTTGTTTCATTGCATCTTTTAATGCTTGAATATTACGTTGTACTTTGGAATCAGTCATAAGAAAGCCTTTCATATCACACTATATTTTTCAGCAAAACTAACGCTTATAACAACGTTTTTCCATATGATAGTAAAAAGGTTATTTCCTAAGTATGGAAAGTAATTCAGATTCTTCTTTTACGGCTTTCGGTAACCAGTGATTACCACCAAATTTTGGCAATAACGATTGTTTGAGTAACACCGCATACCCCTCACCAAGCAATAACACTTGTTTGGGCAACTCTGCCCCCTCTTTGATAAGCTCCGAAAACTGTTCAGGCTCTGTAATCGTTATATTCGCATCTTTACCATCAACCATCGCACTTAAAAAAGCATCACGGGTTGCAACAGCCTTGGCAGGCGCAGTTTCCATATTATTCGCCTCACAAGCACCCCAAAACCACAGCCCATGTATATCCACCTCACCACATTGGCGGCGATGCTTTGCGGGTGATTGTTTGAACATCATCTGCACTTCCGACATCAAGCGCATTACAGCCCCTCCATCTGCACCTTTTGGATGTCGATTAGGCAGGCTCTTGCCAGCAATATCGGAAAAATCAGCAGGTTTTGCATGCAAAGGCTTCTCACAAACCAAGATTAAAGCCGAACCAATGTGATAAAGTTGCATAGCATCTTCTTGCAACAAAGGGTTCAATAACTCACATGCCCAAGCAGCATCTTGCTCACACCAAGGCAGCATGCCTTCGGGCATCACACGCACTGAATCACGCGATAATTGCGCATGGTATGGCGAAGCAATCCAATATTGTTTACCTGTATTTTTAGGAAGTTTTGCTGCCAATAACAAAGCAGGCTCAACATCCAATATTTTTGCATACAATGCCAAAGGATTCTTCGAGCTACAATCAAACCACTGTTGCTTACGCTTTACCAATAACCGTTGCCATGAAAACAAATCAGGATGGAGTGTTAGTCCATCCTGATTCGAGAGAAGTCCATGTGTAACAAGCAATAAAGGGATGCTCACTTAATGCTTATGACTCCA
>JALUXZ010000003.1 GCA_027018935.1 Mariprofundaceae bacterium | reverse complement strand
ATTTGTATGGCTGCCGTGAATCCTTGTTGGATGGCATTAAGCGTGCAACAGATGTGATGATTGCAGGTAAAATTGCCGTTGTTTTGGGTTATGGCGATGTGGGTAAAGGCTGTGCGCAAGCATTTAAAGGTATGGGTGCAACGGTTTGGGTGACTGAAATTGACCCTATTTGTGCATTGCAAGCTGCGATGGAAGGTTATCGTGTGGTTGATATGAATGATGCCTGTAAAGAAGGTAATATCTTTGTAACCACAACGGGCAACTACCATGTGATTCAACATGATCACTTGGTCAACATGAAGGATCAATCGATTGTTTGTAATATTGGTCATTTTGATAATGAAATCGATGTAGCTTCTTTGAAGCAGTACGAGTGGGAAAATGTTAAACCACAAGTCGATCAAATTATCTTTCCAAATGGCAATCGTATTACCTTGTTGGCAGAAGGTCGTTTGGTGAACCTTGGTTGTGCAACTGGGCATCCAAGCTTTGTGATGTCGGCATCATTCACCAACCAGGTGATGGCGCAGATTGAGCTTTGGGAAAATGCTTCAAACTATAAGAATGAAGTATATGTATTGCCAAAACGTTTGGATGAAAAAGTTGCACGTTTGCACTTGGCTAAAATTGGTGTGAACTTAACAGAGCTTTCGCAACAGCAAGCTGATTATATTAGTGTGCCAGTTGAAGGCCCTTATAAAGTTGAGCATTACCGTTATTAATGTTTAAACATGTAATATTGCTAGGAGCGGTGGCAGTAATGCTGCCGCTCTTTGTCTTTGTGAGTGATGCAACTGCGGCGGAGCAAGCCTCAGAAGGTGTTGTCATACCTGTTGATACGCGTTTTGATAAAACAGGTGATGGCATTGTGGATGCATCGGATTGGGGTAAGATGACTGCTGATGAGCAGCAAGCCTATGCATATGAGTCATTGAAGGCTTTGGGGGAAAATCCCGATGTGCTGCTATTGGAAGGCAAAAGCCGCGCGCAAAAATATCTAGAAGGATTGCGTTCAGTTTACGAATAACCCTATGATATGACGAAGCTCTCACATCGCTTGTGGTTTTTCAGGCCATTGGCAGCTATCACTAATAGGGCATTGATGACACAAGGGTTTGCGTGCCATGCAGGTATAACGTCCATGTAATATTAACCAATGATGGGCATGCAATAAAAACTCTTTGGGCACTACTTTCAGTAATTTTTTTTCAACATCTAAGGGTGTTTTTCCAGTTGCAAGTCCTGTGCGATTTCCGACCCGAAAAATATGTGTGTCTACGGCAATGGTAGGCTCATGAAAAAGGATATTGAGTACGACATTGGCAGTCTTTCGCCCTACACCAGGTAGTGCTTCAAGCTCTTTGCGCGTCTTGGGGACTTCACTGTGGTGTAAGCGCACTAGCATATCGCAGGTCTGCATGAGATGTTTGGCTTTGCTGTTATATAAACCAATGGTGGAAATATACGTTTTTAAAGCCTCTTCCCCCAAATTAAGTATGGCTTGAGGCGTGTTGGCAACAGGGTAGAGCTTGGCAGTGGCTTTGTTGACACCAACATCAGTGGACTGTGCCGATAGCATCACCGAAGCAAGTAGTTCAAAGGGTGTGTTATAATTTAGCTCAGTTTTTGGTTCAGGGTCGAGCTTACGCAGGTGCTCAAACAGGCGTTGAACCTGCTCTTGAGGCATCGCCATAACAGCTTATTCGTTAAGTTCTTTAAGCGTAAGAGTGACTTGATGGTCGATAATATCGCCAGCAGGGTTAACAACTTGTTCGACAAGGTAAAGTGTATCTAGGTCGATTTTTTCAACGAGACCATTGTTTTTTCCCATATAATCACCGCGTGTTACAGTATAGCCTTGACCTTGATTATCTTGCACCATGGCAACACGCTTTTTACCCATGCTGAAAATACCTGTGAGGGTGAGCGAGCCGAGGTCGAAAAACTCAAGCGGCTGGCGGGCACGGTTGGCTAGTTTTGATTGTTTTTCAGCAAGCAGCAAACGACCGCGCAAAGCGACTGTGGCAAGATAGGAAGCAAAAGGATCGCGCAAATTTTCAAAATCAATATTTGGAGCTTTAACAAGGTGCTGCATGGCATCTGGGATGGCTTCATCATTGGCGTTTGAGGTTTCAACGGCGAGTGCAGATGCGCTCAAAGAAGTGAAGATAGCAAGTGTAAAAGCAGGGGCTATGAGCTTGTGAAACATTTAAAACCTCCGTATGTTAGCGTATAAACTAAAAGCGATACATGAAGAAGCTTAGTAAAACTACTTGATATTGCAAGGTTTGCAGGTTGAAAGATGTGCCCTATGATACGGATTTGCAGGGTTAGAGCATGATTGAGGGCCTGCTTTAGGAGAGTTTGTGAATATTTTGGCGATTGAATCTTCATGTGATGAGACAGCTGTAGCGATATATCAAGGAGATATTCATACACGACAAGGGCACCTTATTTCTGAAAGCATTGCATCTCAAATTGATGTTCATGCGCGTTTTGGAGGCGTGGTTCCAGAAGTCGCATCGCGCGAACACCTGAGAGTCTTGCCAATGTTGGTGGCTGATGTGATGGCTGATGCAGATTTTGAATGGGATAGTATTGATGCCGTTGCGGTAACCAGTGGTCCTGGATTGATGGGAGCGCTGCTTGTTGGCTCCTCCTACGCACGAGGCCTGGGGCTTGCGAATAATATCCCAGTATTACCGATTCATCATATGGAAGGTCACTTATTAGCACCGGGGCTTGGTGGAGATTTGCCGGCATTCCCGTTTATTGCGTTGCTGGTTTCTGGTGGACACACAATGTTAATTCGGGTGGATGGTATTGGTTCTTACAGGGTAATTGGACAGACGTTGGATGATGCAGCGGGGGAATGTTTTGATAAATCTGCGCGTGTTCTTGGACTGCCTTATCCAGGTGGCCCTGAAATTGCCAAGCTGGCTATAACGGGTAATAAAAAGCGGTTTAAATTACCAAGACCAATGCTGCAAAAAGATAATTTAAATTTTAGTTTTTCGGGTTTAAAAACAGCTGTCATGTATGCTGTTCGGGATATAGGTGAGTTGGATGATATGAGCAAGCAAGACATGGCGGCTGGTGTTGAGGCAGCAGTGGGTGATGTGCTTGTGAAAAAAAGTCTTAAAGCTTGTGAGCGGGAAGGTGTGTCGCGGTTGCTTATTGCGGGCGGTGTGGCGGCAAATGTGTATTTGCGAGAGCTGTTGCGCGAAGAAGCTGGGAAAAGAAATATTAGTGTTGCATTGCCCGCGCTGTCGTACTGTACAGATAATGCAGCAATGATTGCTTATGCCGCTTTTTGTAGGCTCTGCGCTGAGGCACCTTTTGATGGTGTGGGCGATGTTAATCCACGCTGGTCTCTGTCAGATTTACGCTTGTAGTGAGATGCAGCAAAAATAGCCGAAATTAATATGATATATAGAAAGTTTATAATTAAGACACACAGTTGTTGCAGCAATAAATGGTGCGTAGAAAGACTCTTGAAAAACACAGAAGATGATATTTATCTTGCAGAAAGTGTCAGCAAACGTTAGAAATCGCCGCCACAAAGAGGTGCCTCGGAGGTTTGATTGATGTTTTCGGGTCAGAAGGAGGGCTCTTTGTTGTGGGAAGCTAAGATAAAAAAGCTAGTTGGGATGCAGCTTATTTCATCTTTGCTCTTTGGTTTTTTTTTGCTGTTGTGGCTGGATTGGGCTGTTGTCGGTTCGTTCATATTAGGCGGGATTCTTGTGAGTTTGAATGCTTGGGTGATGGCGAAGGTTTTTGCCTCGGCTGAAGTGAGTCAGAAATCGGTATATCGCTCTGCTGTTTTTCGGTATGTGAGCATTTTTCTGGCGTTGTTTTTTTTAGCCGTTGTTGGTGTTAACCTTCTGGCGGTGTGTGGTGGGATGTTTGTTGCATATTTGGCAGGTTTTGTTTTTTCTGCAAGAGATGCATTGAATGATTGTAAAGAGGCTTGAATAGTCTCGTTAAGTGAAGGGAGGGTGCGTTGGCAGCTGAGGAACATAGTGGAATCGCTGGACATTTGCAGTATTGGACATACTCATTTCAGCAGGATCTCCCAGTAGATGAGCGTAATCCGTTTATGCAAATTCATATTGATACTATGATGGTGTCTGGATTTGTAGCACTTTTAATTCTTGGTTTTTCTTTTTGGCTTAAAGGTCGCATTGTTGAGGGAGCACCGACAGGTGCTCAGAATATGGTTGAGTCGCTCGTTGGCTTTGTGAATGATACAGTTCGCGATAATTTCCCTGTACACAATCCAATTATTGCGCCATTGGCTCTAACTGTATTTGTATTTATATTCCTTTGTAACTTCTTTGATATATTGCCTGCGTATTTATTAGGTCATGTTGCTGAGGGTCTTGGTGCTCCAGCGTTTCGCCCTGTTCCGACCAATGATTTAAACTTGCCCGTTGCAATGGCGCTGACTGTGTTTGCGATGGTTCTATATTATGAGTTTAAATTAAAACCAGTTCATTTCATGAAAGATTTGCTGCTGCAGCCGTTTGCGAACTTATTGCTGATGTCTAAAAACCCTGTTGTTAAACTTTTGGGTGTCCTTTTAATTCCGCTAAACTTAACATTGAAGCTGATTGAGGAAGTGGCTAAGCCGTTAAGTCTTTCATTTCGACTGTTTGGTAATATGTTTGCGGGCGAAGTGATCTTTTTGTTAATTGCCTCGCTTCTTTTGGTTGATAATTTTACAGATATGGCATCAATGGGCGGTGCTATTTCTGAAATTATGGGTCTATTGGTTGGTTTGGGCTGGTCATTTTTTCATATGTTTATTGGCTTGTTACAAGCCTTTATTTTCATGATTCTTACAGTGGTGTACTTATCAATCGCACATCAGCCTGTAGAACACTAAGTTTTAAAATCGTTACACATTATTAAATAGGAGAGTATAAAATGGATGCAACAACAATTATCACAGCCGCTTCGGCAATTTCAGTAGGTGTTATCTTGGCAGCCGCAGGTTTGGGTTCAGCAATTGGCTGGGGTCTTATTTGTTCTAAAACTTTGGAAGGTATCGCGCGTCAGCCTGAAATGCGTCCACAGTTGATGTTTAACATGTTTATTTTTGCTGGTTTGATGGAATCTTTTCCTTTTATCATTATGGCATTCGCATTGTGGTTCTTGTTCGCTAACCCATTCTTAGGTTAATTAAGAGAAAGTTGGTAAATAAGCATACGGGGCGGTACTCATGAGTATTGATTTAACACTAGTAGGACAGTTTATTGTTTTTATTACAATGCTGTTGCTATTGAAAAAAATGTTGTATGTACCATTGAATGATGCGATGGAAGCACGCACGAAAAAGATCGAGGATGGCTTGGCGGCAGCGGACGCTGGTTTGGAAGCTAAAGCCAAGGCTGATGCAGATGCGGCAGCAGAGATCGAAGCGGCGAAAGCCAAGGCTCAAGAAATTATTTCTGCGGCAGACAAGCGTGCTGCAGAAGTAAAGGAAGAAGCTGTGCAGAAAGCACGTGCTGAAGCCGCAGGCATTGTGGATGCAGGCAAGGAAGAGCTGGCTGCGGAAGTGAATCGTGCACAGCAAGCTTTGCGTGAAGAAGTTGCGGAAATCGCAATTTTGGCTGCAGAACGCATCGTTGGCGAAGAATTGGATGCTAAGAAGCATGCCAAGCTTATCGATACTGTGGTTGAGCAAGGGTTTACTGCGGCATGAGCACGGCTAAGATTTCACGACGCTATGCGGTTGCATTGTTTGAGTTGATTCAAGAAGGCACGGATGTTCGTCCAGCGTTGCTTGAAGCTGCGGCATTTGCTGCGAATGCTGAAGCACAAGCGATTCTTGTATCACCTGCTTATCCGAATGCAGTGAAAATTGCCATGTTGGATAAAGCTGTTTCAGCTGCTGGTGCAAAGGAAGTTTCTCGATTGGTGGGATTGTTGTGTGAGCGCAATAAATCAGTGTTATTACCTGAGATTTCTGACTTGGTAGATGAGATGGTTGCTGAATCTGAGAGCTCTGTGGATGCAGAAGTAACTTCAGCGGTGAAGCTGACTGCTGCGGTGCAGAAATCATTGGCTGGAAGCTTAACTTCGGCGGTTGGTAAAACGGTAAATATTACTGCCAATAAAGATGCTACTATTTTGGGTGGTGTTGTGATTCGTATTGGCGATCGGAAAATTGATTGCTCTGTTAGGGGTAGGCTCGACGGGTTGAAGCGAGCAATTGTTAGTTAAAAGGTTTTATGTTTTAGGGATTTAAAAGTTTAGGTCAGAGGTTGATATTATGAAGCTCGATACAGCGGAAATTAGCTCCATCATTAAAGAGCAAATCAAGGGATTTGAAGCAACGGCTGCGGATGCAAATGTTGGTAGCATTGTCTCGGTTGCTGATGGTGTAGCCTTGATTCACGGTTTGGCTGGTGCCATGGCTGGCGAAATGCTGGAGTTCCCAGGTAATACCATGGGTATGGTGTTGAACTTGGAAGAAGACAGTGTTGGTGCTGTAATCTTCGGCGAATATATTCATTTGCGTGAAGGCGATGAAGTGAAGTCCACGGGGCGTATCTTTGAAGTTCCGACTGGCCCTGAATTAAAAGGTCGTGTTGTTGATGCTTTGGGTCGTCCGATTGATGGCTTGGGTCCTGTTAAGGCGAGCTGTAGCGATGTGGTTGAAAAGGTTGCGCCAGGTGTAATTGATCGTAAATCGGTTGATGAGCCATTGGGAACTGGTATCAAATCCATTGATGCAATGATTCCTGTGGGTCGTGGTCAGCGTGAGTTGATTATTGGTGACCGTCAAACAGGTAAAACGGCGATTGCGATTGATACGATTATTAACCAGAAAGATTCTGGTGTAACATGTATTTATGTTGCGGTGGGTCAAAAAGCATCCACTGTTGCAACAGTTGTTCGCACCTTGAAAGAACATGGTGCATTGGAAAATACTATTATTGTAGCGGCTTCAGCATCTGAATCTGCGGCATTACAATATATTGCACCTTATACAGGTTGTACGATGGGTGAGTACTTCCGTGACCGTGGTGAAGATGCGCTTATTATTTATGATGACTTGACCAAACAAGCTTGGGCTTACCGTCAAGTATCATTGATTCTTCGTCGCCCTCCAGGTCGTGAAGCGTATCCTGGTGATGTGTTCTATTTGCATTCTCGCCTACTAGAGCGCGCATCCCGTGTATCTGAAGCTTATGTTGAAGCATTTACCAAAGGTGAAGTAAAAGGTAAGACAGGTTCGTTGACTGCATTGCCAATCATTGAAACACAAGAAGGCGATGTATCTGCATTTGTTCCTACCAACGTTATTTCTATTACTGATGGTCAGATTTTCTTGGAAACAGGCTTGTTTAACTCAGGTCAACGTCCAGCGGTGAATGTTGGTTTGTCTGTATCTCGTGTGGGTGGAGCTGCTCAAACCAAAGCTGTGAAGAAAGTAGGCGGTGGTTTGCGTTTGGACTTGGCACAGTACCGTGAATTGGCAGCATTTGCCCAGTTCGCTTCTGATTTGGATGCTGCAACACGGGCTCAAATTGAACGTGGTAAACGTGGTATGGAAGTATTGAAGCAAGAAGAAAATGCACCGCAATCGATTGCTGAAATGACTTCAGTCCTATATGCCTTGGGCAATGGTGATTTGGATGATGTTGAAGTAACTGAAGTTGTGGCTTTTGAAAAAGCATTCTTGAGTTTCTTGAATCATGATCATAAATCATTGATGGATGGCTTGAATGCTAAACCAGCATTGAGTGACCAAGTTGTAGAAGATTTAAACAAGGCTATTGCAGCGTTTAAAGCAACAGCAACCTGGTAAGGAGTAGCTAGTGGCTTCTGCAAAAGAGATACGGGGTCAGATTAAAGCGACCCAAAATACCGCTAAAATCACCAAAGCCATGGAAATGGTTGCGGCTTCGAAGATGCGCAAGGCTCAAGAGCGCGTGTTAGAAGCGCGTGCTTATGCGGAAGGCATTAAGCGTATTGTGCATAATTTGATGCGCGCGCACCCTGAATATAAACACGCTTTTTTGACCAAACGTGATGCTGTAAAGCGTATGGGTGTGATAGCTGTTTCCACGGATAAAGGTCTTTGCGGCGGTTTAAATACCAATGCCATGAAAAAAGCTTTTGCTGTGATGCAGGCTTCAACGGTTGATGTAGATGCGATGAATATTGGTCGTCGTGCATCACAAGCTATGCGCCGTTTTGGTGTGAACATTGTAGCGAGTGTTGAAAATATTAATGATGCACCATCTTTGGATGAAATCTTAGGTGTTGTGCAAGTTGCAATGGACAAATATTTGGCGGGCGAGTTAGATGAGGTACATTTGGTATACAGCAAGTATGTTAATACCATGACTCAAGAGCCGACAAGTATGCGCTTGTTGCCATGCGATGATTCGGATGTGGATGAGTCAGAAGCATATTGGGATTATTTGTATGAGCCTGACAGTCAAGTGGTATTAGACGGTCTTTTGCGTCGTTATATTGAAGCATTGGTATATCACAGTGTTTTGGAAAACAAGGCATGTGAGCATTCAGCGCGTATGGTTGCCATGAAAGCTGCGACGGATAATGCCAAAGATATTGTTAAAGATTTGCAGGTTACATATAACAAAGCACGACAAGCAGCGATTACGCAAGAAATTGCTGAAATTTGTTCTGGTGCTGCGGCTGCAGGCTGATAAGAGTTTAGAAATTGTTGAGAGGTCAATAACATGAGTGCAGGAAATATTGTACAAGTCATCGGTCCTGTTGTGGATGTACGATTCACATCAGGCGATTTGCCACAGATTTATAACGCGTTGGTCATTGCAGAAGCTAATTTGACCATGGAAGTGCAGCAGCATGTTGGTGACAACACTGTTCGTGCGATTGCCATGGGTTCAACGGATGGCTTGAAGCGTGGCATGGCTGTTACTGATACTGGCGAAGCTATTAAAGTTCCTGTTGGTCAAGCGACTTTGGGTCGTATCATGAATGTGTTGGGCGAAGGCATCGACTTTGAAGGCAAAGAAGTTGCTTCTGAAGAAAAATGGACGATTCACCGTTCAGCGCCTGCATTTGAAGACTTAGCACCAGCCTCTGAAATTTTAGAGACAGGTATTAAAGTTATCGATTTAATGGCTCCAATTGCTAAGGGTGGTAAAGTTGGTCTATTCGGTGGTGCGGGTGTTGGTAAAACCGTAAACATGATGGAATTGATTAATAACATCGCTAAAGCACATGGTGGTTTCTCTGTATTTGCTGGTGTTGGTGAGCGTACCCGTGAGGGCAATGATTTCTATTATGAAATGAAAGAATCCAATGTATTGGATAAAGTTGCACTTGTTTATGGTCAAATGAATGAACCTCCAGGCAACCGTTTGCGTGTTGCGTTGACTGGTTTGACGATGGCTGAGTACTTCCGTGAAGAAGGTCGTGATGTATTGATCTTTATCGATAACATCTATCGTTATTCTTTGGCGGGTGTTGAAGTTTCTGCGTTGCTTGGTCGTATGCCATCAGCTGTGGGTTATCAACCAAACTTGGCTGAAGAAATGGGTAAACTGCAAGAGCGTATTGCTTCTACGAAGACTGGTTCTATTACTTCTGTTCAGGCTGTTTATGTGCCAGCGGATGATTTAACCGATCCAGCTCCTGCAACAACCTTTGCGCATTTGGATTCAACAATCGTATTGTCTCGTCAAATTGCTGAGTTGGGTATTTATCCAGCGGTTGATCCTTTGGATTCAACTTCTCGTCAGCTTGATCCGAAAGTCATTGGTAATGAGCATTATGATGTTGCACAGGGTGTTCAACAAACATTGCAACGCTATAAAGAATTGCAGGATATTATTGCAATTTTAGGCATGGATGAGTTGTCCGATGATGATAAATTATTGGTAACACGTGCTCGTAAAATGCAGCGTTTCCTATCTCAACCATTCCATGTTGCGGAAGTATTTACTGGTGCACCTGGTATTTATTGTAAACGTGATGATACCATTGCAGGTTTTAAAGCAATTCTTGCTGGTGAATATGATCACTTGCCAGAGCAAGCGTTCTATATGATTGGCTCGGTTGACCAGGCTGTTGCTAAAGCAGAAAAAATGGCGGCTAAAGCCTAATGTCCACAGTTGAAGTCCTTGTGGCAACAGCAGAGCGCGAAGTATATCGCGGCGAAGCTGATTTTTTGGCTGCTCCTGGTGCAGCTGGGGAATTGGGTATTATGCCAAAGCATACGCCGTTATTGAGTGCGTTAACTGCGGGTGAATTGCGTATTACGCGTGGTGAAGAGATTGATGAAGTCTTTATTTCTGGAGGCTTTATTGAAGTCCAACCAGATATGATTACCATTTTAGCCGATACTGCTGAGCGCGCATCAGATGTTGATGAAGCGGCGGCGTTAGAAGCTGAGCGTAAAGCCCAAGAAGATGTTGATACACATCAAGGTGATGTTGACTATGCGCGTGCAGCATCTGAATTATCTGTTGCAACAGCTCGTTTGGCTTTCTTGCGGAAACGAAAAAAGTAATAAGTATTAAAAGGCAGTGATAAACTGTGGGGTATTTAAAAAGGTCGCTGATGCGACCTTTTTTTATGCCTAACAAATTCTTCTTGCTTAGCCTATGCTGGTGGGAAAGATTACGGCTATACATATTAACTTTGAACGAGGTGTGTTGTGAATCAATATCATTATCCCAACTTACAAGTAGTTGTTCTGGCAGCAGGGCAGGGCAAACGTATGCGCTCCACCATGCCCAAAGTCCTACACGATGTGTTAGGTAAAAGTATGTTGAGTCATGTATTGGCAGGCATTGAAGCATTATGTCCACAGGGTATTGCGTTGGTAACAGGGCATGGTGGCGAGCAAGTGTATGCAGCGGTTGAAAAAGCATACCATGTCAGCTCAATTACGCAGGCGGAACAATTGGGTACAGGGCATGCTGTTCAACAAGCAGAAGCGGTATGTGCCAGTGCTGACAATGTTTTAATTGTTTGTGCAGATACACCGTTATTACAGGCAGCAACACTGGCAAGCTTGTTAGAAAGACATGCACAGTTGGATGCAGATATATCTTTTTTGTCGGCAAAAGTAGATAAACCAACAGGTTATGGGCGTGTATGTCGTAACCAACAGGGCTCGGTGGAGTCCATTGTTGAAGAGCGAGATGCAAGTGATGCTGAACGTTTATTGAATGAAGTTAGCTCGGGCATCTTTTGTGTGAAACAAAAACTCTTATTCCAACTTTTAAAACAAATAGATAATAATAATCAGCAGAGTGAATATTATTTACCGAGTATTGTACCACTGGCACTGCAACAGGGTGCCAAGGTGGAAGCAGTCGTGATGACAGATGCCAATGAGATGCTGGGTGTGAATGATAGAACGCAACTGCGCCATGTTACGGAGTTATTGCAACAGCGGGTGATTGAAGACTGGGAAAAAGAAGGTGTGAGTATTGAACAGCCAAACACTGTGCGTATTGATGTATCAGTGAAAATCGGTATGGACACAGTTATTCGTGCGGGAAGTCAATTGCTTGGTAATACGGCAGTTGGTGATGGCTGTAAAGTCGGCCCTTATGCAGTTATTAAACAATCATGGGTTGATGATTATGTGAAGATTCATGCCTTCTCTCACCTTGAGCAAGCCCATGTTGGCGCGCATGCAGATATTGGTCCTTATGCTCGTTTGCGCCCGCAAGCAGAATTGGATGAAGGCGTGAAGATTGGCAATTTTGTAGAAATTAAAAAGTCCGTTATTGGGCAAAATAGTAAAGTAAATCATTTAAGCTACATCGGAGATACAACGATGGGGCAAGATTGTAATGTTGGAGCGGGTACCATTACTTGCAACTATGATGGTGCAAATAAACATAAAACAGTGATTGGTGATCGCGCATTTATTGGTTCAGATACCAAACTTATTGCACCAGTGACGGTGGGTGATGGTGCAACCATTGGCGCGGGTAGTGTGATTACGAAAGTGGTCCAGAAAGATGGTTTAACTTTATCAGCACGACCAGAGCAGCGTTATGTGAAAGATTGGAAGAGGCCAGAGAAAAGCTAATGTGTGGAATTATTGGTGGGGTTTCCTTTAAGCCTATTGCCGCAGATTTGCTGGCAGGGCTGAAAAGTATGGAATATCGCGGTTATGATAGTGCTGGTATTTGTACGCTGTATGAGACCTCGTTTGAATGCACAAAAGAGGCTGGCAAGCTGCATCATTTAGAAGCTGCATTGCTTAGCAATCACCATGATGGCTTGTTGGGTATTGGGCATACACGTTGGGCGACGCATGGCGAACCGACTGTGCGCAATTCACACCCACATTGCAGTGATAATATTGCAGTGGTGCATAATGGTATTATTGAAAATCATGATGTTTTACGAAAAGAGCTACAACAGACAGGCGTGAGCTTTGCATCGGATACTGATACGGAAGTCATTCCTTGGATGTTGTCGCAGGTATTATCAGAAGGTAAAGCGATGTTTGCAGCGATGCAGGAGGTGTTGGCACGTTTAAAGGGTGCTTATGCAATCGGTGTTGTGCAGCAAAGTGACGCGGATAAAGTATGGTTTGCTCGTAAGGGAAGCCCCTTATTGTTGGCGCGTAACAGTCATGGGCACTATATAGCATCCGATGGTTTGGCTGTGGCAGGGCTTGCAGCAGATGTGATGTATTTGGATGAGGGTGAGTGGGGCTATATCCAAAACGATTCGGTGCATGTGTATGATTGCGATGGCAAGGCTCTGCAACACAGTTGGCAAGAGCTTCCTTATACAGGGTCGACAGTGGGTAAGGGTGACTACGCACACTATATGCTGAAAGAGATTCATGAACAGCCAAGTGTGGTTGCCAATATTGTGCATGCTTATGCCGATAGTGCACATATTGCATTTGAACATGCTGACTTTATTGAATTAACAGCCCTACCAGAGCGTATTGTAATGGTGGCATGTGGAACATCATACCACTCAGCATTAACCGCGCGCTATTGGCTTGAGCGCTATTTGCAGATTCCAGTTGAAGTAGATGTGGCATCTGAATACCGTTATCGAAACCCTGTGATTGGTGACAATACTTGGTTGATTACGCTGTCTCAATCGGGCGAAACGGCAGATACTTTAGAGGCATTACGCTTGTTTAAAGAAAGAACACCTGAAAATTATACCTTGGCCATTTGCAATGTGGCGAGCTCTTCGTTGGTTCGTGAATCCAGCGGTTTTATTGAGCTTTGTGCAGGCCCTGAAATTGGTGTGGCATCAACCAAGGCTTATACAGCACAGTTGACGGTGTTGGCCTTGTTTTCCATCAAGTTGGCGATGCGTGCTGGTTGCATCCAAGCTGATGCATGGCAAGGGCATTATCAGGCATTTTTGGATGTCGTGGAAGGTATGAAATCTTTACTGAATGGCAAGGATGAAATTGCGCCATTGGTACCGCTTTTTGCCAATGTGCATGGGGCTTTGTTTTTGGGTCGTGGCCCTTGTTATCCCTTGGCTTTAGAGGGAGCTTTAAAGCTAAAAGAGATTTCATATATCCATGCAGAAGGCTATGCAGCAGGTGAAATGAAGCATGGACCTATTGCCTTGATTGATGAGCAACTTCCTGTGATTGTAATCGCGCCGAAGCAGTATCATTTGGAGAAGGTGATTTCAAACTTGTATGAAGTAAAGGCTCGTGGAGCAAAGGTTATTTTACTGACCGATGCTGATGAAGAAGACTGCCCAGAACATGCAGATGCTATATTAAAATTGCCAGAAGGTGATTTTTTCACAGCCCCACTATTGGCATCTATTCCATTGCAGTTATTGGCATATGAAGTAGCGCGCTCTAAGGGCACGGATGTGGATCAGCCAAGAAATTTAGCAAAATCAGTGACGGTTGAATAATGCTGAAAACAAGCTTTCCTTTTGACAGAAGTGATGATGCGAACTACGCTCGAACAACGTGGAAATAACAGGTAAAACAAATATCTATGGCATCATTGGATGCCCGATTCAACACTCGCTATCGCCAGTGTTTCAGGCTTATTTTGCACAGCAATATGATTTGGACGTGGTATATGTGCCATATCATGTTGAAGAGGCAGACTTAAAAAAGGCGATAGACGGACTGGCAGCCCTTGGTGTGCAGGGTATCAATGTAACTGTTCCTTATAAAGAAGCCGTGTTGCCATATGTGCAAGCCGATGAAGATGTGCAGTGTATCGGGGCTGCGAATACATTAAAATTAGTGAATGGTAGCTGGCAGGCAAGCAATACGGATTGGCAAGGTGTTGCAGCAGTGCTTGCAGGCACAGGTCTGGCGTTAAAAGGTGAACAAATTTTATTATTTGGAGCTGGCGGAACAGCCCGTGCGGTATTGCATGCGGCACATAAACAAGGTGTATCAAGCGTTGCAGTATGCAACCGTTCCCCTGAGCGCGTAAAGCAGTTAATCGAACATGCGAAGCATCATTATCCGAGCATGCTTTGCGAAGCGATTGCTTGGCAGCAAGATGCCGTTACGACTGCGTGCAATAAATCTCCAATGGTTATGAATACGACTAGTATTGGTTTAGCATCATCGGATATATTTCCTTTTCAAATCAGTGGCAATGGCTGGCTTATGGATGCTGTTTACAAACCAACAGGTCAGACTTCTTTCATTGCAGCTGCAAATTCATCGGAGCGATCTATGACAGATGGTTTGCCGATGTTGATTGCGCAGGGAGCAAAATCATTCACAAACTGGCATCCACAGCAGACACCTGATATATTAGATACATTGACGTGGATGGAAAGGAAGCTCAAGCGAAATGCAACGCTGCTTCTAGGCTGGGAGGGTTGTAAATGAGGCAAACTAGACTTGGTGATATCTTATTGCGTAAGCAAGCCATTAATAAAGAGCAGTTGGCGCATGCTCAGCGTGAGATGAAGTTAAATGGGGTTAGTTTAACGGCTGAGTTGGTGAAATCTGGTTTGTTTACAGAAGAAGATCTTGCGAAGTTTATAGGTAAATCATTTGGCAGGCCTGTGATTGATTTAAGTAAAGTTGATGTTAAATTAGATTTAACGGATATTCCCATTGATATGCTGCGTAAAAATGCAGTGATTCCGATTCATCGGAAAGGCAATGCTATTACCTTAGCTGTTGCCGACCCATATGATATCAATGCCTTGGATGAAATTGCTTTTATTAGCGGAAGCCAAGTTGATGTGGTCGTCGTAACAGAGTCTCAGATTCTTGCGAAACTTGAGGAAATGGGCGGTGCAGGGCAGCAGCTTGAAGATGTGATGGGCGAGCTTGGTGCTGATGAGATGGAAATTGTTGACACCGAAGATGTGGAGATGGACGAGCATTCGCTGGCGGCTGAAACGGAAACCGCACCTGTTGTAAAGCTGGTAAACCTTATTTTATTGGATGCGATTAAACGAGGCGCATCTGATATTCATATTGAGCCTTATGAGAAAACCTTACGGGTGCGCTACCGTGTGGATGGTGTATTGCATGAAATTATGCGACCGCCTTTGAAAATGCGTGATGCGATGGTATCGCGGCTTAAAATTCAATCACGATTGAATATTGCCGAGCGCCGGGTGCCGCAAGATGGACGTATTAAATTGCGTTTGTCCAAAGCCAAGACAGTTGATTTTCGTGTTTCGGTATTGCCAACCTTGTTTGGAGAAAAGGTTGTGATGCGTTTGCTTGATTCTTCCAATTTACAATTGGATATGGTGAAACTTGGCTATGAAGAGGGTGATTTAAAAAATTTCCAGCATCACATTCATCAACCCTATGGCATGGTGTTGGTAACAGGGCCTACAGGTTCGGGTAAAACGGTAAGCCTGTATTCGGCGGTAGCTGAATTAAATCAGCCTGGCGTGAATATTTGTACTGCAGAAGATCCTGTTGAGTTTAACTTTATGGGTATCAATCAAGTCAATGTAAATCCTGCTGTGGGCTTGGATTTTCCAGCGGCACTCAAGTCATTTTTACGTCAAGATCCAGATATTATCCTGATTGGTGAAATTCGTGACTATGATACGGCAGCGATTGGTATTAAGGCGGCACTTACGGGGCATTTGGTGTTGGCGACGTTACATACCAATGATGCACCTTCGACGATGACGCGCATGGTGAATATGGGCATTGAATCCTTTTTGGTAGGCTCGGCTGTTAATTTAGTCACAGCGCAACGTTTGGGTCGTCGAACATGTAAGGAATGCTCTGAGCCTATTGAGGTGCCTGCTGAGGCATTAATCAATGCAGGCATACCAGCTGAAGAAGTTGGTTCTTTTCAGCCGATGCAAGGTAAGGGTTGCAATACCTGCAATGGAACAGGTTATAAAGGGCGTGTGGGGATTTATCAGGTGATGCCTGTCACGGATGAGATTCGTGATGCTGTATATGCTGGGAAAAATTCAGATGACATTAACGATATTGCAGTGTCTCAAGGTGTCAAAACATTGCGTATGGCAGCCTTGAATAAGGTGCGTGACGGTTCGATTTCGCTCGAAGAATGTCTGCGTGTAACGGTAGGTGACTGATGGCACAATTTAAATGGACGGCAAAAACAAGGCAAGGTCAAAGTAAAGCTGGCGAGCTTGAGGTTGCCAATAAAGATATTGCAATGGCTACTTTGCGCAGGCAAGGACTCACTGATATTAAGGTGAAGAAAAAGCCGATGGAAATTGAAATTTTTCCTGAAAAGGTAGAAGAGAAGGATATATCCATATTTTTTCGCCAACTATCAACGATGATTAATGCAGGCTTACCTTTGGTGCAATGTTTTGAACTTGCTGAGCGCGGATCTGATAAAAAAGCTATGGCAAAGTTGTTGAAAGAGGTTCGGGTTGAGTTGGAAGGTGGTACGCCTTTGGGGGAAACGCTACGAAAGTTTCCGAAAGAGTTTGACCGTCTGACATGTTCATTGGTGGAAGCTGGTGAGCAGGGTGGTATTTTGGATAGTATCTTATTGCGTTTGTGTACGTATAAAGAAAAAGCTATCGCACTTAAAAGTAAAATTAAATCGGCAATGATTTACCCAATTGCGATTTTGGCCGTTTCTTTCATTGTAACTTCGATTTTGATGATCTTTGTTATTCCAGTATTTAGTGAAATGTTTTCATCTTTTGGTGCTGAATTGCCAGGGCCTACAAAAATCGCCATGGCAATTTCGGACTTATTTGTGGAATATTGGTATGTTGTACTGTTTACACCATTTGTTTTGATTTGGGCTATAAAAGCAATTTATAAAACCCCGCAAGGGCATTATCAATTGGATAAGCTACTGTTGAACTTGCCTGTGATTGGCGATGTGTTGCGTAAAGGCGCGGTGGCGCGTTTTTGTCGCACATTTTCAACGCTTACGGCAGCGGGCGTGCCCATTTTAGAATCGCTGGATACAGTTGCAGAAACATCGGGTAACGTGGTGATTGAGCAAGTTATTCTGACGTGTAAAGGCTCGATTAGTCAGGGTATGACCTTGACACAACCTTTGGAAGAAAGTCAGATTTTCCCTGTGATGGTGACTCAGATGATTTCGATTGGTGAGCAAACAGGTAGCTTGGAAGAAATGTTATCTAAGATTGCTGATTTTTACGAAGAGGAAGTGGATGTTGCAGTGGATGGTATGACAGCTTTGATGGAGCCTATTATTATGGCTTTCTTGGGTGTTGTGATTGGTGGTTTGGTGATTGCGATGTATCTACCTATCTTCCAAATGGCTTCGGTGGTATAAACAAGTATGAAGAAGTGCTGCTCTATTACGCAACGCTTTTTTAGACTTCTTATGGCATAACTCATGACGATACAATTTGAAAATCGCAGCCATTTAATGCAGCTATTGTTGTGGCGTGGCATGGCGATGGTACTTGTCTTGCTGATGGTGAACTGGTTTAACTTGCCTAACCTTGGCTTGGATCATCATCGACTATTGGCTTATATAACTTTATTGTTTGTGGGCTTTTCAGTGCTTCAGAGTTTTTTCTTTCGCAGCCAATTGCCTATCAGTATTCAGTTGTTTATTCAGTTTTTCTCAGATATATTGTTAGTCACATTGTTGGTATTTACGACAGGAGGGTATGAAAGCCCTTTTATTTTACTGTTTGGTTTGGTGATTGTGGCTGCGGGAACACAGGCTGTGGTGCTGCTTGTATTAAGTATTACGGTACTTGCTTGCATGGGCTATTTAACTGCTATTTATAGTTTTGCATGGAGGCAAGAAGTGCTGCTTCCAGCCGATGCACCGTTAACGCTCCTCTTGCAAATATCGGTATTGTTGTTGGTTGGCGGTGTGATGGCAGTGATTGCACGTCGTCATGCTGCACTAAGCGACAAAAGCCGTCGTGCGGCTCGCCAGCATCAGGATTTTCAGGCATTACACACACGCTTGATGGCATTGATGCAGGAGGGCGTATTGGTCTTGGATGAGCATTTAACGATTCGAGATAGTAACCCTGCTGCTTGTACGATGTTTGATATATCAGAGAATTCGCAATTAAATGTGAGTGAGCTTCAGGCTTTTCCAAAGGAGGTTCTAGCTTTTCTAAAGCGACCTGTAGGAGAGGATAGTTACCGTTGTGAATGGCAACAGGACAAAGCTGAATATTTGATAACAGTGGGTAAATTTCCAGAGTTATATGCGGGAGCTTGTTGGTGGCTAACGCTGGTTGATGTGAGTGAATTGCGCGGCTTGGAAAAAGAAGTCATTGAGCATCAAAAATTGGCAGCAATGGGTAGGATGGCCGCGATGTTGGCGCATGAGTTGCGCAACCCTATGCATACCATTGCGCAAGCTGTTGAATTGGTGATGCGCGTACCAGAAAAGCAGCAGTTAGATATTCAGCGCATTGTAAGTGAAGAAATATTGCGTTTGAATCGTTTGGTGGCAGACATGCTTGATTACACCAAACCATTTACGCCAAAACCGAAAGACATTGAAGCATTTGACTTGCTTATTGCATCGGTTGAATCGGTAGATTCGGAGCAGAAATACTGCGTGGATTTGCGTTGTGATATAGGTGTATTGCATATTGATGCGGATCATATGCGTTTGGTATTGGATAATTTATTACGTAATGCTGTCTTATCGAGCCCTGCCCCACATTCAGTTTCACTACACGCATCAGAGCATGCAGGACATTGGCAGTTTACTGTGTGCGATCATGGTGATGGTATTCCTGAATCTATACGAGAGCATATGTTTGAGCCTTTTGCATCACAACGTGCTGGTGGTACGGGTTTGGGTTTGGCAACGGTCTGGCAGGTATGCCAAGCCAATCATTGGCAGATTGATGTGGAAAGTGATGCCGAGACAACGACATTTTGTGTGCGGGAAGATAATACGGAGCGGGAGCAATATGGCTGATATTTTATTGGTGGAAGATGAGGCCAATGCGCGGCAAGTATTAGCTTTGAACCTAGAGTCGATGGGGCATTTGGTTACATCTTGTGCAGGCGTGGAAGAAGCCTCTGTGGCTTTATCATCAAGTTCTTTTGATGTGGTTCTGACAGATTTGCGCATGGATGGTTGCGATAGAGGGCTGGAAGTTGTACGCATGGCTGCGGAGCAATGTTCTAAGGCACAGGTGCTATTACTGACAGCTTATGCAAGCTCTGAAACCGCTGTGGAGGCCATGCGTGATGGCGCGTTTGATTACTTAACCAAACCCGTTTCCAGCGAAGAGTTAGGAAGTGCTATTGAACGAGCATTAGCAGCAAACATGGGAGAGCAAGCTCAGCCCAGTAAAGCAAGCCCTTTACTGAAAGAAAAAAGGAAAAGCTCTTCTAGTACGATAGAAAAAGATAACTTATTGGTGGCTCATTCGGATGTGATGCAACATGTGAAAGAGCGTCTTTTACGAGCTGCAAAACGTGATTTTACGGTACTTATTTCTGGTGAGTCAGGCACTGGTAAAGAGCTCGCAGCGCGCTTTGTACATCAATATTCCATGCGCCATGAAGAGCCTTTTGTTCCCGTACATTGCGGAGCGATTCCTGAAGGTTTGTTCGAATCTGAATTGTTTGGACATCGCAAAGGAGCTTTTACCAGTGCCGATAGCAATCGCACAGGATTGATTGAATCAGCACAGGGTGGCACGTTGTTTTTAGATGAAATTGGTGAAATGCCATTAAGCATTCAAGTGAAATTACTACGTGTTTTACAGGAGAAAAGCTTTCGTCCTGTGGGCGCAGATGCCGAGCAATTGGCGGATGTAAGGATTGTAGCCGCAACCAATCGCGATTTGGCAGAAGAAGTAAAGCAGGGGCGTTTTCGCGAGGATTTATTTTATAGGTTGAATGTTGTGCCTGTTCATATGCCTGCTTTGCGACAGCGGCGTGAGGATATACCAGATTTGGTTGCAGCATTGATTAAGCGGGCAGGCGGCAATGTCGATGTTCCCGCTGTATGTATGAAGCGACTAATGAAGTTGCCTTTGCTGGGCAATGTTCGAGAGTTGGAAAATCTATTGCAGCGTTTGATTGCATTGTCGGACGATCATGAATTGGATGTATCATTGCTGGATGAGCTTTATGCACCGAGTGAGGCAGTAGGGATTGGTTTGGATGTAATGCAGCGTGCGGATAGTAATTTGGATGAGGTTGTTGCGGGTGTGGAGCGACAGTTAATTTCGGAAGCCTTGGCGGAAACAGGTGGTAATGCGACAAAAGCGGCAAAATTATTGGGCATTACTTTTCGGTCGATACGTTATCGTATGAAAAAACTGTCTATGAAAGGTGATTGATGTGGATTTACAACTTTTTGTTATTGCGATGTGTGGGCTTGTTGGCTTGATGGTTGGCAGTTTTGCCAATGTCTGTGTGTATCGGATTCCACGTGGGGAGTCCGTGGCATTCCCTGGTAGCCATTGCCCTGCCTGCGGGCATGATATTGCTTGGTATGATAATATACCGTTGCTTTCATGGCTGGTATTGGCTGGAAAATGCCGGCATTGCTCGGGTAGTATTTCAGCACGCTATCCCTTTTTAGAAGCCTTGATGGGCATGAGTTGGGCTTGGCTGGCATATCATTATGGTTTCAATCCAGTGCTATTGCAGGCAATTATCCTCATTAGTCTACTGTGGATTTTGACCTTGATTGATCTTGAAACGGGGCTATTGCCCAATGTTTTGACCTTGCCTGGTATTGTGATTGGTTTGTTGTTTGCATGGTGGTTTGGTTTTTTTATGGAAGCGGCGATTGGTGCCGTGGCTGGATATGGCGTGTTCTGGCTGGTGGCACGGATTTTTCTGTTAGTAACGGGCAAAGAAGGTATGGGTTATGGTGATTTCAAATTGCTAGCCATGCTAGGAGCCTTTATGGGCTGGCAGGCATTACCCTTTATTGTGTTTGCATCATCGTTTGTGGGTGCGGTTGTCGGCATTGTATATTTAAAATTAGCGAACAAAGATAGGCAAACAGAAATTCCTTTTGGCCCTTATTTGGCATTGGCAGGCATGCTCTACTTTTTATGGGGTGAGCAATTTGTGCAGTGGTATGCGGCACTGATTATGGGTACGCAAAGATAGTGATAGTGCAATCAACGACGAGAGCCATTGCCTTAACTGGTGGTATTGGAAGTGGCAAAAGCACAGTTGCCAAGATGTTTGCTGATATAGGAGTGCCGGTGCTTGATTTGGACGCTGTGGGTCGAGAGCTGCTTGAGAGTGCAACGATTCAATCTGCATTGGTGAATGACTTTGGTTCAGATATTCAGGATGAACAAGGTGGTATTGATAGGAAGCTATTGGCTGCACGAGCTTTTTCTGATGTGAAGCAAACAGCGCGGCTAAATGCTATTTTACACCCTGAAATTGTAGCTTATGAGCAACAATGGTTAAAAAAACAGAGTGCTTCTTACGCAATGATTGAGGCATCTGTGCTATTGGAATCGGGTGACGCATCACGTATGGATAGTGTAATTGTTGTGCTTGCTAATCAAACATTGCGTAAAGAGCGTGTTGTGGCGCGTGGAAAACAGGATGAAGCGATGTTTGATAAGATTGTCGAGCGTCAGTGTGATGATGCTATGCGACATCAACATGCTGATTATATTTTGCAGAATGATGGTTCATTGGAATCCTTACAACAGCAAGTGATACAGCTATCAGAAAAGCTAAGGAAATCTTTATGATTAAATCATTTTACCCACCACAACGCACATTGATGGGACCTGGTCCTTCGGATGTACATCCGCGTATTTTAGCGGCGATGGCTCGCCCGACCATTGGGCATCTTGATCCCTTGTTTGTAAACATGATGGATGAAGTAAAAGCTCTTCTACAATACGCTTTTCAAACAAAAAATGAATTAACCTTTGCCGTATCGGCACCTGGTTCAGCGGGTATGGAATGCTGCTTTGTGAATTTATTAGAGTCTGGTGATACGGTCATTGTATGCCAAAATGGTGTGTTTGGCGGACGCATGAAAGAAAATGTCGAACGCTGTGGTGCGACTGCGGTGATGGTGGATGATGCATGGGGTCGGGCATGTGATGTGAACAAGTTGGAAGACGCGCTTAAAGCTCATCCAGAGGCGCGCTTTGTCGCCTTTGTGCATGCCGAAACTTCAACGGGTGCAAATACGGATGTGCAAGCCATGTGTGAAGTGGCGCATCGCTATGATTGTTTAACGATTGTGGATGCGGTGACTTCTCTAGGCGGCACGCCACTGCGTGTGGATGATTGGGGCGTGGATGTGGTGTATTCAGGCACGCAAAAGTGCCTGTCTTGCACGCCAGGTTTATCACCAGTGTCGTTTACTGATGCTGCCTTGGAGATTGTAAGAAATCGTAAAACAGCGGTGCAAAGTTGGTTTTTAGATTTAAATTTACTTATGGGTTATTGGGGGAGTGCGGGAACAAAGCGGACTTACCATCATACAGCCCCTGTGAATGCACTGTATGCATTACACGAAGCATTGGTGATGTTGCAAAACGAAGGCTTGGAAAACGCATGGGCACGTCATCAGCAACATCATCAGGCTCTAAAGGCTGGGCTTGAAGCATTGGGTCTGGATTTTGTTGTGCCTGTGGGCGAGCGCTTGCCACAACTTAATGCCGTGCGGATTCCGAAAGGTGTTGATGATGCTACTGTACGCAGCTTATTGCTTCAGGATTATCAATTGGAAATTGGTGCAGGTTTGGGTGTGATGGCAGGTAATGTATGGCGTATTGGTTTGATGGGTTATGCCTGTCGTAAAGAGAATGTTTTCAAGTGTCTTGCTGCCTTGGATGACGTGTTGGCACGTTTGCATGCCCCTGTAAATCATGGTGTTGCCATCGCAGCGGCAAAGGCAGTTTATGGGTAGGAGAGACCTCTATGATGGGGTGCAATATAACCAATGAAACGGAAGCCTTGATATTATATAAAAATATATATAACGCTCCACTATGAAAGAATTGCATTTTGCTGGCAACTCACTCGATGAACTGCGTGCTTTCCCAGTGGATGCAAAGCGTGAAGCAGGGTTTCAGTTGGATAGGATTCAAAATAAACTTGAACCCAGCGACTGGAAAACTATAAAAGTTATTGGTTCGGGTGTTCGTGAAATTCGCATACGTTGTGCGGATGGTGCATACCGTGTGATTTATACGGTGAAGCTTGCTGATGCGGTGTATGTATTACATGCCTTTCAAAAGAAAACACAGAAAACGCCACAACAGGCTATTGATATGGCTAAGAAATGTTTAAGTGAATTAGGAGGTTGATATGTCAGTAAAATCTAGTGGCAACGTGTTTGCAGATCTTGGCTTTAATGAAGAAGAAGCCACCAACTTAAAGCTACGTTCACAACTTATGATTGAAGTTGATAAGGCACTTGCTGAAAAAAATATGACGCAAGTTGCAGCGGCGAAGGCTTTGGGTATTTCCCAGCCAAGGGTTAGCGATTTGATTCGTGGTAAGGTGGATAAATTCACCATTGATATGCTTGTGAATATCCTTACCAAGCTTGGGCATAAGGTAACCATGCGAATAGCTTGAAGAAATGCATGATTGCAAGACTTGCCCCAAAAGTTTTGCGGATTCCTGAAGGTGTGGATGATGCAGAGGTGCGACGTTTGTTGCTTCAGGATTATCAACTGGAAATTGGCGCAGATTTGGGTGTGATGGCAGGAAAAGTATGGCGTATTGGTTTGATGGACTATGCTTGTCGTAAAGAGAATATTTTCAAATGCCTTGCAGCATTGGATGATGTGTTGGCACGTTTACATGCCCCTGTGAATCATGGTGTGGCGATTGCGGCGGCGAGAGCTGTTTATGCATGACCAATATGGATAAGGTGGGAATGTTTCAGTTGGGGAGGTTTATATGAAAAAAAACGATGGTTGTTGCGCGTTTATTATTACTGGCACCGCTGCTTTCTGCATGTTTTTCTGAACCTGGCAGCGAATCATGGTGTAAGGGTATGAAACAGAAGTCTCAAAGTGAGTGGACCATGCATGAAGCTGGAATCTTTACCAAACATTGTATTTTGGGAAATTATAAAGAATAAACCGTCCCCGATTCTCAGAGCTAGGTCTTAAATAATCGCAATAAATAATAAGTTAGGTGGCATGGAAATGCGCGAAACAAGCCCTGACCCCAAAAGTTCTTTACAGTATTTTCCAATCGTTAAATGCGTCTGAAATGTATGCGCACAGTTTTTGATTATGCTGCATATTGAGTCTGTCCAAAAATATTATCGAACAACTT
>JALUXZ010000002.1 GCA_027018935.1 Mariprofundaceae bacterium | reverse complement strand
CCCAGTTCATCATACATGCCTGCAACAAGTCCGAGATGATTTAATTCCTTACTTTCGCAACTCGACATCATCGAGCCTGTTGATACTTCCATAGCCATTTATAGCCTCCTTAGAAGTAATTATTATAGCATAAATATCAATAGGTTAGAAGCTTTTTAACGGGTTAATTTCAGGTGTTTTTTAAATAGAAAACCTAAGAAGAAGAGGTGCGGAATGTCGGCTATATATATTATGCAGTCATGCATAGAAAAATGTTATTTTGTATATATAATAAGATGCACAGGTATAGATAATTGAAGATTGGTGGGTTAAAAATGCGCGAAACAAGCCCCGACCCCAAGCTTTCCAACAATGAAGAATTTATATAGTAGTTATGCTTACCGACTTTTTGTTTTTGCAAAAAATCATGTTAGGTCAATAAGTTAAGGTAACGCGTTGCAGTTAAACGGCTAACTTGCAATTCATCTTTCACGGTATCTATTTTGATATATGGATGTCGAAATAAAAGGTTGAGTAGGTCTTTCTTGTGGGTTTTGGATGGTTGTCATCTAATTTATAATATGTAATGCAACAATCATCTAGATTTAGAACCTGCTTTTTTCGTTGGAATAACTGAAGATTCAGGATACAAGTCTTTAGTTATATCACGAACTAATAAATATGTCTGAATCAATGACCCGTTGATAAAAAATCCAAACACCCACTCATTTAAACTAAATCCCCAAACATGGAATCCTTGAAGTAACATTAACACAACCAAAAACACAACTTGGCACGCTAGTAAAATAAATATCCTATTATCAAGGCGCTCTCGCTGTTCACGCCGCTTGATAATATTTAAGATATTTTGATTATGATACGCGGAATAATATTCCTCAGAACTAGGGCTTACAGCTAGAGAAAGCTCATCCATCTTGGTAAATAACGCGCTTTGCTCTTCTACACGCCCATCAGGATTAGTCACTACCTTGCCTGTCACCTATTATAAAAAGTTTTCAATTATTTTGGAGTCAATCTGACCCTGCAGAAACTTTATCCTTTTCTTAACATCAACCACAGAAACCAGAAAATGTTCTGCAATCTTTACTTCATCACCGCCATATAACTTATATATTATGGCGAACTCTGGGTAAGGAAGTGCCAGCTCATAAGCAAAGACATTTGCCTCGCGTTCTTTCAGTTTTTCATCATCATCAAGGTGTTCTTGGGTTGCTGACTTAAAATCTATATGATTTTCCGCTGGATGAAGGAGAGCATGACCTATCTCGTGAGATAATATCATATGCTTTCTTTCCGCGGGCTCATCAGCATTTATATATATGCAACCATCACTATGGGAAATAGCCCCAAGAATAGATTGTGTTTCACGGTCAGGATTAAATTCAGAATATGACAAGTTAATAATCTCTAATACACGCGTCATACGCACAGGACCATCAGCAAGTGCATTCGACTTTTCTAGGAGAGTTCGTGCCTTATTTCTGACCGCGATATTACCCCAAGCCACTGATTTTAAATTCACTTCTACCCCTTATTTTAATAGTAATAATAAAATTGTCTGAAACACTAATAGCTTTAACATATGCATTCAACCATAAATAGCAGAACAAGCCAATGGAATATTTCTCGATTGTCAGAGCAGTATCATGTATCACGCCCAACGAGTTGCGCTTACAAATGAGCTATGGGAAATTATCAAAAATAATAGCGCCTGCTAGTCTAGAGCCAAACAAAAACATACTTTTCTGGAAGGAATCCATTAAGTTCTTTTTTATATCCAAGTTTTTAATAAAAACGCAGGATAAAAAAACACTATTATAAAAGTTGCTATTGCGTAAGTGATTTGGATTACCTTTGGTCATAAGTACGAAAGAGAAAGCTTAGGTGTGGAATCATCTTTCAACCTTAACAGTAAAAAATAATTATTTTAATGCCTGTTTGAAGTGTGGGAAGAAGGCATATGAAACACCATAAAAAAGGCTCCCGTAGGAGCCTTTAAGGTTAAATATGTATCGCTTTACCATCCGAATCGAGCACTGATTCGTGAATCATTTCCGATAAGGTTGGGTGTGGGAACATATGATGCGCAAGCTCTGCTTCGGTCGTTTCCAAAGTGCGTGCCAATTGTAGGGATACAATTAATTCTGTGGCTTCTGCACCTACGATGTGCGCACCAAGTAACTCACCTGTTTCAGCATCAAAGATGGTTTTAACCATACCTTCGGTTTCTGCCAAGCCCATAGCTTTACCATTGGTGCCGTATGCCATATGCCCAACTTTAATAGCAATGCCTTCATCTTTGCACTGTTGCTCTGTTTTACCACATGAACCAACTTGTGGTTGGCAATAGGTACAACCTGGCACATTACCATAATCAACGGGATGTGGTGTTTCGCCGTTGATGGCTTCCACACAGATAATACCTTCATGGCTTGCGACATGTGCAAGTGCTGGAGCACCCACCACATCACCAATGGCGTACACGCCTTGATGATCGGTGCGGTAATAATCATCGACTTCGATTTGGTTACGTTCCACTTTCATGGATGTATTTTCAGCACCGATGGCATCGGTATTGCCAATCACGCCCACAGCAACCAAACAAACATCGCCTTCAATACTCTGTGCTTTATCTTTGACGGTATATTCCACCACAGCTTTACCATCGATGTTTTTCGCCGAGGAAACCATGGCTCCTGTGATAATCTTGATACCGTTCTTTTTGAAAGAGCGATCCACAACCTTGGAAATTTCAGTATCTTCCAATGGCAAAACCTGCGGAGCAGCTT
Organism: Mariprofundaceae bacterium; assembly: GCA_027018935.1. Lineage (GTDB taxonomy): Bacteria > Pseudomonadota > Zetaproteobacteria > Mariprofundales > Mariprofundaceae. The sequence goes on along the minus strand of JALUXZ010000002.1, from coordinate 2,152 downwards.
CAATTACGGTCACTTCAGAGCCCATAGCATTATAAAAATAGGCAAACTCCATGCCGATGGCACCTGAGCCAATCACCACTAATTTTTTCGGTAATGATGTCGGTGCTAGAGCCTGTTTATAGGTAATGATGACTTTGTTATCGACATCCATGCCTGGGAATGCCCGCGCCCGCGCTCCTGTCGCAACAATCACATGCTTGGCTGTGACTTGCTTGCTTTTGCCATCGCTATCTTTGACCATGAGTTTGTTATCAGTTTCAAATGTAGCGAAGCCTTCGATATGATCAATTTTGTTCTTTTTAAATAAGAAACCAATACCGCCGTTGAGTTTGGCAGATATTTTACGCGAGCGAGCCACGGCTTTGACCAGATCAGGTTTGGCCTCGGTGATGCCAAGCCCAAGCTCATCACCACTGTGCTGAATCACATTGATAATTTCAGCAGTGCGCAACAATGCTTTGGTTGGGATACAGCCCCAGTTCAAACAAATACCGCCCAAATGGGTGGATTCAATACATGCTACTTTAAAACCCAACTGCGCGGCACGAATAGCGGCAACATAACCGCCAGGGCCAGCCCCAATCACAACAACATCATATTCACCATCAGCATTGAATAGGCCAGCAGGTTTTAAGTTCAATTCATGCTCATCGTCCGATGTTGGAGCAGTGCTTGCGGCAACAATATTTTCGACAACATCTTGTGATGCAACGACAGGCGCAGCTTCTTCGGGAGTTGATTCGGCAATGCCTTCAGGCATATAATCATCAGCAATTTCTTCATCATCTTCGGCAATGACAGCAATTGCAGCACCAACTGGAATCAATGTTCCTTCTGGGGCAATAATCTTGTGCAGCGTGCCTTCTTCGACCACTTCGACTTCCATCGTCGCTTTGTCGGTTTCAATTTCAACCAAGACTTCGCCTGAAACAAGTTCGTCGCCTTCTTTTTTTAGCCAGCGGGCAATCTTGCCTTCGGTCATGGTTGGCGATAATTGGGTCATAAATACATCAATTGGCATAGTATTTCCTCTTGATTGGGCTAAATTCGTTTAAATAAGTACGGATGCAGGGCATTCGATATGTTTTTTCAAGGCATTCAAATATTCAGCACCGACCGCACCATCAACAACGCGGTGATCACAAGAAAGGGTAAGTGTCATCATTTTCTTCACAACAACTTGCCCATTTTCAGCCACGGCACGCTCTTCTGTGCCACCCACTGCCAAAATCGCACCTTCTGGCGGATTCACAATAGCTTGGAACTGTTTAATGCCATACATGCCCAAGTTTGAAATTGAGAATGTACCACCTGTATATTCTTCAGGCTTCAATGCGCCTGTGCGAGCTTTGCCAGCCAATTCTTTGATTTCGTTGGAAATATCTACAATGCTTTTTTGTTCAGCAAAACGAACAATAGGTGTAATCAAGCCACCTTCAATGGCTACAGCAATCGAAATATGTGCATGTTTGTGTTGGAAAGTATGGCTATCTGTCCACGATGCATTGGCAGCAGGTACATCAACCAAAGCTTTGGAAACGGCTTTTACGATGAAATCATTCACACTCAATTTGAATGCACCATCGGCAGATTCATTAAGCTGCGCACGTAAATCCATCAAGCGATCCATTTGCACATCAAGGCTTAAGTAGAAATGTGGAACTTGCTGTTTGGATTCGGTTAAACGGCGTGAAATGGCTTTGCGCATCATACTATTTTCAATCGCATCATATTCATCGGCATGGTATGGCATAGGGCCAGTTGGTAGAGGACGAAGCGCAACAGGCGTAAAAGAAGAGCCACCCAAATTAATACCACGTTTGGAAGCACTCTCAATATCTGCTTTCACAATACGACCTTTCGGGCCAGTGCCTGTAATCGCTGCAATATTGATGCCTTTTTGTTTTGCCAAGCGACGTGCCAAAGGTGATGCTTTGATTCGCTTATCATTGGCAGCACGAACCACTGCAGCCATATCAACTTCTTGAATGGCTTCGATTGGTGCTGGTGTTGGAGCTGCTGCAATAGCTTCCGCAACAGGTGCGGGGCTTGGTGGAATATCTGCGGTTGCGGTGGTTTCCAATACAGGAGTCTCGCCACTACTTTCAGGCATATAATCAGTAGGTACTTCCTCATCATCTTCGGCAATCAC
>JALUXZ010000001.1 GCA_027018935.1 Mariprofundaceae bacterium | reverse complement strand
GAAAGTGAATATTGGGCGGAGATTAGCCCTGACAATCTCACCTTGCAAGCTTTAGGGTTATTTTAGCAGGGCAATCGCATTAAAACCGTCACTTTCCCATTAAGATTTTTTCCAAATAATCATTATTCCATGCCGCTTTAAGCCTTCGGGACACCTCGAAAAACCTCGCACGAGTCAAACGATGCTGATTTTCACTCATGGCAAGGAGCAATGAAATGAGTCATAGCATCGCTATTGCCCATTTTATTCAACGCAGCTAGGGAAGTGCTGATTAACTCTGGATGAGTGGATATGCGATTGCCTTGGCTGCTGAACTAGCTGGTGTAAACAGAAAAATAGCAGCTTATTACTAGCATAGAAAACAAAAAAGCACCTACGTTTCCGCAAGTGCTTTATCTAAAATGGTGGGATGTCGGGGATCCGAACCCCGGGCCCGCGGATTAAGAGTCCGCTGCTCTACCAACTGAGCTAACATCCCAATGGCGAAACAAAATGGGGTGGACGAAGGGACTCGAACCCTCAACCACCGGCATCACAAGCCGGGGCTCTACCAATTGAGCTACGTCCACCATAAAATGACAAAATAAAACGATTCCTGCTGGTGCGCCTGGCAGGAGTCGAACCTGCGGCCTACGGATTAGAAGTCCGTTGCTCTATCCAGCTGAGCTACAGGCGCTTATCATTATAAGCAGGTCAAAACTTAAGCGAATGGTCGGGGCGGGGTGATTCGAACACCCGACCCTCTGGTCCCAAACCAGATGCGCTACCAGGCTGCGCTACGCCCCGACATATTCACTACTCCTTCCAAGATTGGAAGGCGGCGCAAGTTAGTGAGCAAGGGCTAGTACGTCAACTTTTTTTTTGCTTTTTATACACACTTGGATATTTCTTTATCATCCACCATAATTGGCGCATAATTTTATTATAGTACTAAGCATACAAAAAACTGTAGGAGCACCTCCCCATGTCATCCATTAATATGCGCGGAACCACCATCTGCTGCGTTCGCAGAGAAAATGAAGTTACTGTTGCAGGTGATGGACAAGTCACACTTGGTGATACGGTGATGAAACATGGTGCTCGCAAGGTTCGCAAAATTCGTGATGGCAATATTCTTATCGGTTTTGCTGGCTCAACTGCCGATGCCATGTGCCTTTTTGAAATGTTTGAAGCCAAACTCGATGAACATGGTGGCAACTTAACCCGCGCCGCCGTTGGGCTTGCCAAACAATGGCGTACCGATAAATATCTCAAGCAACTTGAAGCTATGATGATTGTAGCAGATACTGAACGCACACTTATTATATCTGGCAATGGCGATGTTTTAGAGCCAGATGAAGGCGTGGCATCTATTGGTTCAGGTGGCCCTTATGTTAAATCCGCCGCCACAGCCCTTTTACGCCATAGCGAGCATAGCGCCCGCGACATTGCCGAATATGCTATGCAAATAGCCGCAGAAACCTGCATCTACACAAACACATCGTTCACCATTGAATCATTGGAGAAAACATCGTGAGTGACACCTTAACACCCCCGCAAATCGTATCCGAATTGGATCGCTATATTATCGGACAAGCTGATGCCAAACGCGCCGTTGCAGTGGCTTTGCGCAATCGCTGGCGGCGACAGCAGGTTGTCGGGGACATGCGTGAAGAGATTACCCCAAAAAACATCTTATTGATTGGTCCTACAGGCGTTGGCAAGACTGAAATTGCCCGCCGCCTCGCTAAACTAGCCAATGCACCATTGGTGAAGGTTGAAGCAACCAAATATACCGAAGTTGGTTATGTCGGGCGTGATGTCGAATCCATCATTCGTGACTTACTCGATACTGCCATCAAAATGGTTCGTGAAGAGCATCTGGTTCAAGTTGAGAAAAAAGCCGAAGCCGCTGCTGAAGAGCATTTGCTGGATATTCTTATTCCCCATTCTGTTGAGCCGAATGCGCCTGTAGACACTGAACGCCAATCAACGCAGCGCACAACACGCGAAAAAATGCGCCATAAGTTGCAATTGGGTGATTTGGATGATCGCCAAGTGGAAATCGAAGTGAGTGAGGCTTCCCACGCCGCATCATTACAAATCTTTCCACAACAAGGGCAAGAGGACATGGATAACAATATCCAAGATATGCTCGGAAGCCTTATGGGTGGTCAGAAAAAGAAAAAACGCATGAGCGTGCGTGATGCTAGGCAAATACTCAAACAGCAAGAAGCCGATGATTTGTTGGATATGGATAGGGTCAAAGAAGAAGCCATTGAACGCAGTGAAAATTCAGGCATCGTATTCTTGGATGAAATGGACAAAATTACCCATCGTGAAGGCAAAGATGGCAATGTTTCCCGCGAAGGTGTGCAGCGTGATTTATTGCCTTTGGTTGAAGGTACAAGTGTTAACACCAAACACGGCTCCGTGAAAACCGATCATATCCTGTTTATTGCCTCAGGCGCATTCCATTTATCTCGCCCATCTGATTTAATCCCTGAGTTGCAAGGTCGCTTTCCTATCCGAGTTACCCTTAATGCCCTAACTGAAGATGATTTTCGTCGTATTCTTGTGGAGCCTGAAGCAGCATTAAGCAAACAGTACAGTGCTCTTTTGGCAACAGAAAGTGTCAAGCTCAACTTTACCGATGAAGGCATTGCTGAAATCGCTCGTATTGCTGTACAAGTCAATGATAAAACCGAAAATATCGGAGCTAGACGACTACATACTTTATTGGAACACGTGCTAGAAGATATTAGCTTTAATGCTACAAGTTGTGAGGGTGTTAAGCTGGATATTGATGCTGCTTATGTACAACAGCAATTGGGAGAAATTGCTGAAAGCGAAGATTTATCACGCTATATTTTATAATGTAAGATATTTACTTGTTTTTTTACTAGAAGCCTGTGGCTTACCGCCAACCATGGAGGCTATAGGGCTCCTCGAAAAATATCATGCAAGTCAAACGACGTTGGTTTTCATTCATAACAAGGCGCAATGAAATGAGCAATAGCATCGCTATTGTCCATTTTATTCAACGCCGCTAGGGGTAAAAAGCACAAGTTTGGCTAAGTACCGAGGTTTTTCGAGGTGCCCTATAATTTATGTAAGCAGCTGAGATATTTTACTGTGTAAAATTATAGGATCAAACGGTTTGGTAAGCATATCTGCATTCGACATCCATGCAATCGTATCCATGCCATCATTGGGGTCGTAAGCAGTTAAAAATAATATCGGCATAGCATCATTATACTCTCGAATTTTATTTGCTGCCGCAATGCCACCCAAGTTAGGCATCACCACATCCATTAAAACAAGGTCAATATTGGGCTCATACTCTTTATACAACTCAACAGCTTGGTAGCCATCATGGGCTTGAATCACCCTAAAACCCGAGCTATGCAAAATCTCCGTCAACGATAGCCTGAGTGTTGCGTTATCATCCACCACCATAATAGTTCGCCCAATACCATTTAGGATTACTTCGGACAAATCAAGCTCAGTACTATCTTCATCCTTATGCACAGAAGCTAGGTAAATATCAAATCGCGTACCTTGTCCGACAACGCTATCAACATGAATATGCCCACCATGTTGCTTAATAATACCGTAACTCATTGCCAGCCCTAGCCCCGTTCCTTTATTCATCCCTTTGGTAGAAAAGAAGGGTTCAAATATTTTCTCTATATTTGCTTGCGAAATACCAACACCACTATCTTGAATGGATATCACACAGACATCATCATGTGAGGCAATGTCCAAATGTGTTAAAATAGGCTGTTCAATATCTTGATAGTGTTTTTTATAAACTGAAATCTGGATTGAACCTTGTTCAACCTGATTCATTGCATCCCGCGCATTATTTACCATATTCGTAATCACTTGCTGTAACTGAATAACATCAATACTAGCTGCAAGCTCACCAGCTTTAGACAAGTCTACCAAATAGTCAATATTATCAGGAATACTGGCTTCAATAAGTTTAGAAGTTTCCTCAATGAACGAAACCAATGAAACATTTTTCTTATTACTCTCGTTCTGCCTTGAAAAGGAAAGTAGCTGCTTGATAAGCTCTGCAGATTTCAAACTCAACGACTCAATAATTTCAATCCGCGAAAGTGCTTCTTCATTATCAACATTCTCTTTAAGCAAATACGCATTGCCTAAAATACCAGCCAAGGTGTTGTTAAAATCATGGGCAAGACCACCTGCCAACGTTCCAACAGCCTCTAGCTTTTGCGACTGAACCAACTGCTTTTCAAGCGCCTTCTCCGCAGACACATCCCGTTGAACCGATACAAAGTTTATAATATGCCCTTCATCATCTCTAATGGGAGATATGGTCATGTATTCATCGTACTCACAACCATCTTTATGCCTGTTGACATGCTGACCAGACCAGCTATCACCAGCGCGAATACGCTCCCATAAGTTTTGATACCATTCTTTATCCTGTCTTCCACTTGATAATATAGCTGGTGTTCTGCCAATAGCTTCTACGGCTTTATAACCTGTAATTCGCTCAAAAGCAGGATTCACATACTCAATCGTTCCATAAATATCTGTAATAATAACGGACTCACTCGACTGCTCAATAGCCCTAAGCATTTTTCTCTCATTAAGAGCGGAATGTCGTTTATCTGAGTTGTCGTGGATTAAAAAAATGTACTGATTAAGCAATCCATTTTCTTCAAAAACAGGAACAAGCTTTAGTACAACATGAGATATTGAACCATCTTTACAAGACAGTGGCGTACCAAGTGACAAGTGCTCTTCCTTTTTAATTGCAGCAAGCACTTTTTCCTGAGCATCCTTATTAAGAAAGCCCGTAAATGTATCAGCTGTTATATCTTCCAAATCAAAGCCCGTTTGACTGGTGAATGCTTCATTTACATAAACAAACTGACCACCAGAAAAATATGGATCATAGCTTAAATAACCCATAGTTGTATGCGAAATTGCAGATGCCAACTGTGAATTTTTTTGCATTGCGTTG